>CALLAV010000330.1 GCA_938001995.1 uncultured Amylibacter sp.
GCGCACCGAATTCGATCCAACGTCTATCACTCCGACGCGTTCCAGCTCTGCAAACTTTGTTGTTATGCGCACTTGGGCTTAACTTTCGTCGCTGTGGGTCAGTTTTGGCACATCCTTCGCCCCAACCGAACCACGGCCGGATAGCGACGGGTTTTCCATAAAGAACTTATGGCAATTGAACCACGCTTCCCCGCCCAATTCCAAGTCACGAACATAGGACCCATCCGCCTGCAACACCCAAGTATTCACCTGATCCGCCAAATTCGCGGCCATAACCTGGCTCATAATCTGCGCATGAACGGTTTTATTGGTGATCGGCACGAGCGATTCAACCCGGCGCTTCAGATTGCGCCCCATCCAATCTGCCGAGGACATGAACACTTTGGCCTTTTTGCTCGGCAAACCATGCCCGTTGCCAAAACACACAATACGCGAGTGCTCCAAGAACCGCCCAACGATGGATTTCACACGGATGTTGTCCGACAGCCCCTTGATCCCCGGCCGCAAACCACAAATGCCGCGCACCACCAGATCAATCTGCACGCCTGCTTGGGACGCACGATACAGAGCATCAATCACATCCCCATCAATTAGCGCGTTCATCTTAGCCCAGATCATGCCCGATTTGCCCGCTGCCACATAGTCTGCTTCCGCTTGGATCATATCCAGCAAATCTTGCTTTAAAAACAAAGGCGAAACCGACAGTTTGCTTAGACCTTCGGGGCGCACATACCCCGAAATAAAGTTGAACACCTTGGTGGCGTCATGCCCCAGATCAGTGTCACACGTGAAAAAAGACAGGTCGGTGTAAAACTTGGCCGTGATGGGATGGTAATTACCTGTGCCAAAGTGGGTGTAGGTTTTAAGCGCTTCGCCTTCGCGGCGCACCACCGTGGACAGTTTCGCGTGGGTTTTCAGGTCCAAAAACCCGTAAACCACATGCGCGCCAGCCCGTTCCAACCGCCGTGATTGGCGAATGTTGGCAGCTTCGTCAAACCGCGCTTTCAACTCCACCAGTGCCGTCACCGACTTGCCGTTTTCCGCCGCTTCACACAGTGCTTCTACAATCGGGCTTTCGTTTGATGTGCGATAGAGCGTCTGTTTGATCGCTACCACATTCGGGTCGCGCGCCGCTTGGCGTAGAAACTCCACCACAATATCAAACGTTTCATAGGGGTGGTGCAGCAGCATGTCTTTTTGATCAATCGCCGCAAAAATATCCCCGTCAAAATCCTGTACCCGCTCTGGCACACGGGGCTTGAACCGCTGCCATTGCAGATCGCGCCGACTGTCCAAAATCACCGCCTCAAGATCAGACACGCCCAGTAAGCCATCCACCTCGATCACATCAGACATGCGCAAACCAAGCGACGACAAGATCACATCCGTCAGCCCCTTTGGCGCGTCCTTGGACAGGGTCATGCGAATGACCTCTCCGCGACGACGCCGTTTTAGCGCCGTTTCAAACTCCCGCACCAAGTCTTAGGCTTCGTCTTCCAGTTCCAAATCGCTGTCGCGCAGCAGGCGGAACGAGCAGTGCCCTTCCACGGAGTACCCAGGGAACAACTGGTCCAAAAATTCCAGCAGTACTTCTTCGAGCATGATCAAACGCTGCGTTCCCGCCAACCCATCAGGCAGCTCCACAAAACGTTGCACCTGCGCTGGGATCGGCAACAGAGATTTCAACACCCGTTTGTCCGACTTACGCAGCAACTCCAACGCCAATGTCAGCCCCGTGTTTGGAATAAACGGAAACGGATGCGCGGGATCAATGGCCAGCGGGGTCAAGATAGGGAAAATTTGCTCCACAAACACCTGTTTCAGATAGGTGCGATCTTCCTTGGACAGCTCATCGCGGTGCACAATGTCGATGCCCTCACGCTTCATCTGCGCACGCAGGTCGGTCCATACATCCTGCTGCGTTTGCATCAAGGCACGTGCATCCACATCAATCGCGTCCAACTGTTGTTGCGGGCTTTTCCCATCAAGCGCGGGACGTCCAATTTTGTTGCGCACCATTTCCCGCAGACCCGCCACGCGGACGGTGTAAAACTCATCCAAATTCGTTCCGGAAATCGACAACATCTTTACCCGCTCCAACAGTGGAAGTTGCGGATTTTGCGCTTCTTCCAGCACACGAGTGTTGAACTTTAACCAACTGGTTTCACGATTGAAAAATCGCGCAGGGCTGGTGATATCCAGATCAGGCATCGAAACAGGTTCCGGCACAGGATTGTGCAGAAAATCAGGCTGCACCACTGGTGTTTGCATTATACCGTCCTTCATTCCACATCCTCCATCTGCGCGAGCGTTTCACGCACCATTCCTTGGCCAACAGGCCGTTTGCGCTGCAAAGACAGGCGATCCAATGCAGCCACCAAATCACGCATCCCCGCGAACGAGCGGTCCGCTCGGCGCAGGATATAATCCACCACACCCGGCTCTACTTGCAGCTGGCGATCTGCGCATTGTTTCAACAGCACCGCCGCCAGCAACGTATCATCTGGCGCGCCCAATTGCACCAACTGGCTGCCCTGCAGGCGGCTCGCCAAATCAGGCAGGCCGATATTCCACCCACTTGGCACACCCTGCCCCGTCATCAACAGCGCCGCACCGTTCTGCGCCTGTATATTGTGCAAATGAAACAGTCTTTCTTCAAATGCACGGTTTCCAGCGATGGTCTCAACGTTTTCCACACAGACTGCGCCTTGTATGCCGTTTGGGTCCCAATCCCCCCCACATTCGATAACCGTGGCGTCCGCCATGTCGGCCCAAATCTGCGCCAAATGGGATTTGCCTGCGCCCTCTGGCCCAACCAAAACCAACTTTCCAAGGGGCCAATCGGTCCAACCCTCAATGGCTGCAACGGCCTCTGCATTGGCTGCAGAGGTGAAAAAGTCATCTCGTCCGAAGGCCGTATCCACGGGCAGATCGAAGACAAGTTGCTCAGCCATCGGCGCCGTCTTCCTTGCCCGCAGTGCCCGTATACAACCGCCCATCAAGGTATTGCCCAACGCCAAAACGGAAAAACACACCCAACATCGCGGCCACAGGCACGGCGATCAACATGCCCGTGAATCCCATGAAACTGCCGAATGCAGACAGCGCAAACATCAGCCAAACAGGGTGCAACCCCACAGAGCGTCCCACCAATTTCGGCGTGAGAAAATTCCCCTCAAGCATCTGCCCGATCACAAAGATTAACACAACAGCGCCGATCCAAATCGGATCATCCCAGAACTGGAACAACGCGAGACCGATGGACAGCAGCCCCCCGATGATCGACCCCACATAAGGGATAAAGGTTAACAGCCCCGCGATCAGCCCGACCACAACACCAAATTGCAACCCGACGATCATCAAAGCGATGGCATAAAAAGCCCCCAGAATGGAACAGACCGTCATCTGACCGCGCACGAATCCCGCCAGCACATTGTCCACTTGCCGCGCCAAATCGCGAATTGTTTCTAGATGATCCCGCGGGATCCAACTGTCGATTGTGGCGATCATGCGGTCCCAATCCAGCAACATGTAAAACGCCACAACGGGGGCCACGACCATGAAAATTGCAACATCAACAATGGTAAACGCAGAAGCAAGCAGCGCATTCGCCAAATCCCCACCTTTGGAGCGTACAAACTCAATCACCGAAGACAAGCCTTGCAACACAGCTGATCCTTCTTTGAACGCATCAGGAAAGCGCCCACGTATAAACGTTTGTAATTGCGACACATATTCAGGCAAAGCAGAGACAAACCCTGCCGTTTGACGCACCAACAAGGGTATCAAAACGATCAGCAAGATCAGGATTACCACAACCGCCACCAACGTGATCACCGTGGTCGCCACACTGCGCGACAGGCCCGCAGCCTCTAGTCGGTCCGCCACAGGATCAAGGAAATAGGCAATCGCCATGCCTGTGATGAACGGCAACAGCACATTGCCCATCATCCACATGGCCAACAGCAACACCACTGCGCCAATGCCCCAATATCGCACTTGCTCATTTGCACTTAGCGCCATGATAACTCCGCAAAAAATTCAAGACTCAGATGTATCGCAATCAG
>CALLAV010000331.1 GCA_938001995.1 uncultured Amylibacter sp.
TGTGTCATCGCCAGCCGGAGCAGCCGTTGGATCGGTCAGCGCAGGGCGGTGGATGTACAGGCTCATGTCATCAGACAATTTGCCTTTGATAAAGATATCGTCGAGCAAGCTTTCGTAACGCGGGCCGTTCAGGATAGTATGATGGCCGACATCTTGCCATTTATCCGCCGTCCCTTTGGTTCCAAAATACCAGACATACAGGCTCATGGACCACCGTTTGTTTGACAATTTCTTGGGGCTCCATCGCCGTTTGGGGTGGTTGCGCATCAGACGATCATAGGTGTGGCCTGCGTCCGCGTTGCTGACCACCAAAGGGGCAGCCAGCACTGACCCATCGACCAGTTTTACGCCAGATGCTTTCCCGCCAGACAGCAGGATTTCATCGACTTCTGTTTCATGCATGATAGCGCCGCCTTGGCTGCGCACGACTTTGGCCATTGCGTCGGCAATCGCTTGGACGCCGCCCATAGCATAATGCACGCCAAATTCTTTTTCGAGATATCCGACCAGCGCGTACATGGACGTCACTCGCGTTGGATCTCCACCAATAAACAAGGGATGAAACGACAGAGCCATTTGCAGGCGTTTGTCTTTGACGCGCTTGGTGGCTAGTTTGTGAATGGATTGATCTGCACGCAGCCATGCGAATTCTGGCAACACGCGCAGAGTTTCCCAAATTTTGTGCATCGGTTTGGTGAGCATTTGCTCGAACCCGACTTTGAATCGCTTTTCGCTGTCTTGCAAAAACCGTTCATAGCCTGCCACGTCTGATGGGCTTATCTTTTCCACTTCGGTTTTCATGCGATCCGTGTCGCCGCAAGCAGCGAACTTTGTGCCATCCGGCCAGCGAATTTCATAAAACGGATCCATCGGGCGCAAGTCCACGTCCTTGTGAAAATCCCGCCCGCAAGCGGCCCAAAGGTCTTCGAAAACTTGGGGTGCAGTTACGATTGTAGGACCCAGATCAAAGCGGTGGCCATCCTGTGTGATGGACGATCCACGGCCGCCCACACGGTCCAATTTATCAACCACAGTTACTGCATATCCCTTTGCGCCAAGGCGCATCGCGGCGGACAATCCGCCAAGACCAGCGCCGATGACAATTGCGCGCGCGTCCTGTGTTTGGGTATGAGAGTCGGTATCCATCAGGTGATCTTACGACTGTCTAGTTTGATTTACAATCATAGTGTCAATTAACTTCACAAACATTCAAAAATGTGTAACGATAGGTTTACAGTTTGGGAATCTACCTATCGTGTCACAGGTCGTCTGTCTTAGCTTTTATCGCTTCAACGCGCTGCCTGCGCGACTGTGGGCATTTGCAATGATGGGATTGGCGCGCAAGCAGATGGCAAAGGTCCCTGATCTGGGATTTTGGAAGCTGTGTGGCTCTGGCATAGGCGAGGGCTTCACGCCCGTTCCAAACACCGCAATTTACGCGATTTTGACCACATGGCCGAACGAAGAAATTGCGCGTAAGCATATGGCAAACAATATTATTTTTCAAAAGTACCGCTCCAAAGCGTCTGAAAATTGGACGGTCTTCATGGCCGCGTCTTCGGTGCGTGGTGAATGGTCTGGAAGCACACCTTTTGAAGAAACCGACATGCAGGGTATCGGCCCCTTGGCGGCGCTGACACGGGCCACCATTCGACCCCGTATTCTGGCGCGGTTTTGGAAGCGTGTGCCCAATATCTCAAAGGTGATTGGGAACGATCCAAACGTGTTGTTCAAGATTGGAATCGGCGAAGTGCCGTGGCTCCATCAAGTGACTTTTTCGATCTGGCCCGACGCGGCCCAAATGGCGCAATTTGCGCGCACAGGTCACCATGCCGAAGCAATCAAAGCGGTGCGCCGTGAAGATTGGTTTGCCGAAGAACTCTATGCCCGTTTTGCTGTCCTGTCTGATGCAGGCACATGGAACGGGCAATCGCCGCTTGCGGCCCTTAAAAACGAAACACTGGAAAGCGCATGAAACATCCCTTCCCATTTTCGGCTATTGTCGGCCAATCGGATATGAAACGGGCCATGGTCCTAACGGCCATCGACCCCACCATTGGTGGTGTTCTGGTGTTTGGGGATCGGGGCACTGGAAAGTCTACTGCCGTTCGTGCGCTTGCTGCTTTGTTGCCACCAATTAAGGCCGTGCGCGGGTGTCCCGTGAACAGTGAAAAGCTGGAAGACTGCCCTGATTGGGCGGGGGTAAGGGCGAAAACGCGGCAGACAATTCCAACCCCTGTGGTGGACCTGCCTCTTGGTGCGTCAGAGGATCGTGTGACAGGCGCACTCGATATCGAAAAGGCCCTGATGGCAGGAAAAAAGGCGTTTCAGCCTGGCCTGCTGGCGCAGGCGAACCGCGGGTATTTGTACATCGACGAAGTGAACTTGTTGGAAGATCACATCGTTGATTTGCTACTAGACGTGGCGCAATCAGGTGTGAACGTGGTGGAGCGCGAAGGTCTGTCTATCCGCCACGCGGCGCGGTTTGTGCTGGTTGGATCAGGCAACCCAGAAGAAGGCGAATTGCGTCCGCAATTGCTTGATCGGTTTGGCCTGTCGGTAGACGTTGCCTCGCCCACAGATATTGACGAACGGGTCGAGGTGATCAAACGGCGCGAGGCGTATGAATACGACAATGCCGCTTTCATGCTGCGCTGGCAGGCCGAAGACGCGGCGTTGCGAGATAAGATATTGAGCGCACGCAAAACGCTGAAGAAACTGAAAACGCCTGACACCACGTTGCGCGATATTGCTGAACTGTGTGTTAAGCTGGGATCCGATGGTTTGCGCGGGGAATTAACCTTGCTTAAGGCCGCCCGTGCCTATGCGGCGTATCGCAATGACACAGCGCTGACACGGTCCCATGTGCGCGATGTGGCGACGCTGGCGCTACGCCACCGTTTGCGTCGCGATCCGCTTGATGAAGCGGGCAGCGACACGCGGGTCGTGCGCATCGTCGAAGATGTACTGGGCGCATAAATGACGCCTTGGTCTCGTGCCATAACGGCGTTGCGCCTTTTGTCTGTTGACCCAAAAGGGCTCGGCGGTGTGGCGGTGCGTGCGCGTGTTGGTCCTGCGCGTGATGCCTTTGTGAAACGGCTTGATGCCTTTGACCGGAAAGCTTTAAAACTGCATCCCGCGATGACGTCGGCTGATCTGGACGGTGGCCCTGATCTAACTGCGACGCTGAACAGCGGGACACTTGTGATGCAACGCAGCCTATTTGCCACGCACCCTGCTTTGATGATCTTGCCCATGGCTGAACGCACAACGCCTTATATGGCTGCGCGGCTTGCGCAGGTTTTGGATGGCGAGCGTGGGCATATGTTGGTTGCCCTTGATGAAGGGGCGGAAGAGGACGAGGCGCTGCCTTTTGGTGTTTCGGATCGGCTGGCGTTTCAAGTGGCGCTGGATGAGATCGGGATGCACGAGATTGGGAACGAAGTGATCTCGTCTACAATCGTTCCTGTTTCCCGTGTCGATATCCATGATGATCTACCAGAGGCCCTCGTTGTGCTTGCTGTAAAGCTGGGAATCGCCAGCCCTCGCGCAGCGATTTTTGCGTTACGGGCAGCCAAGGCGAGTGCGGCGTTGGATGGGCGCAGTTTGGTGGAAGAAGCCGATGTGATAACTGCCGTTGAGCTGGTCTATGCCCACCGCGCAACGCAGATGCCTGCGGATGATGTGGAAGACACGCCCCCGCCAGAGCCTCAGGAAAATGAAGATGAAAATGAAGACGAGACAGAACAACCCGCGCTCGACGCCATTCCACAAGATTTGCTGCTGGACGCGGTAAAGGCAGCTTTGCCGTCTGATGTGCTGGCAAAACTGTCCCAAAAAGGCAAAGCAAAAGTGGCGGGTGCTGGGTCTGGTCAGCGCCAGATTGGCAATCGGCGCGGCCGCCCGTTGCCGCCCCGCGATACGTCGCGTGGGTCTGACGCACGGGTCGATTTGGTCGCGACACTGCGTGCGGCACTGCCGTGGCAAACCATTCGCAAACGGGCCAATCCTGAACGAACGGGCGCGCAGGTTCGCATGTCAGATCTGCGCCACAAACGATACGAAGTCCAATCTGACCGCGTGCTGATTTTTGCGGTGGATGCGTCTGGCTCTGCCGCTGCGGCGCGGTTGGGTGAGGCCAAGGGTGCGATTGAGTTGCTGCTGGGCCAAGCATACGCCCGCCGCGACCATGTTGCGTTGATCGCGTTTCGTGGGACAGAAGCAGAGGTTTTGTTGCCGCCAACACGTTCGCTGGTTCAGACGAAACGGCGATTAGCGGCGTTGCCAGGTGGGGGTGGAACACCGCTGGCTGCTGGCCTGCAAGCCGCGTTTGATATGGCACTGGTGTCCGGCAAAAAAGGATTGCTGCCAAGCGTGATTCTTCTGACAGATGGGCGGGGAAACATCGCGCTTGATGGGACGCCTGACCGTGCTTTGGCCGAGACAGATGCCAAGCGTGTTGCACAAGGGTTGGCAGGGCGTCAGGTGGATACGTTGATCCTTGACACAGGACGACGACCCGAGCGCAGTTTGCAAAAACTGGCGCAGATTTTGAATGGGCATTACATGGCTTTGCCAAGGGCCGATGCGCATACGCTGTCCGCAACTGTATCAAATGCGTTGGATGTGTGACCCGTGGACTGGGCCGCGCATAAACACCATTGGCCGATGGCGACGCATTCGCGGTTTGTGACGTGCAAACCGCATCGTTGGCATGTGCAAGAAGCGGGCGCTGGGCCACAGGTACTGTTGTTGCACGGAGCTGGCGGTGCAACTCAAAGCTGGCGGCACTTGTTTCCGCTTTTGACCAAAACGAACCGCGTCATTTGCATTGATTTGCCAGGTCAGGGTTTCACAAAACTTGGTGCGTCGCGTCGTTGTGGGTTGGATGAAATGGCAGAGGATGTTTTGGCCCTGTGCCAAGATCAAAGCTGGGAGCCTGACGCAATTATCGGGCATTCTGCAGGTGCGGCTATTGGTTTGCGGATGGCCGAAATGATGGGCCCCAAACCGCCGCGTGTGATCGGGATCAACGCGGCGCTGGGAAACTTCGACGGGTTGGCAGGCATCGTTTTTCCAATCGTTGCCAAGACCCTTGCAATGATGCCGTTTGTTGCGGATATCTTTAAGGCCTCTGCCACAAGACCCAAGTCAGTTGAACGCCTGATTGACGGCACAGGGAGCAAGTTGCCGCCCGAGGAATTGCAATGGTATCGCCACCTTGTCGGATCGCGCGATCATGTGAACGGGGCTCTGCAAATGATGGCACAATGGACGCTTGATGGATTGATTG
>CALLAV010000332.1 GCA_938001995.1 uncultured Amylibacter sp.
GCCAACGACGGCGGCGGTGATCGCGCTAAGTGCGCCGCGTAAGCGGGGTTGGTTGCTGATCCATTCAACATAAGGGGCGCCTGCGAATATCCACAAAAAGCAGGGTGTAAATGTAACCCAAAGCGTGATGAGCGCGGCAAAGAGGGCCGTGCCCCAACCGTTGCTGGCATAACCGGCTAGAAAGCCAACAAACTCGGTCACGAGGATCAGCGGGCCGGGCGTGGTTTCAGCAAGGCCGAGACCGTCCATCATTTGCCCTGCGGTGAGCCATTCCTTTGCTGTCACCACGTCTTGACCCATATAAGCGAGCACTGCATAGGCGCCGCCGAAGGTGACGGTCGCGAGTTTTGAAAAGAAGTAAGCGATTTCTGTAAGGATCGAGGTGGGGAGGAGCGCGTCGAGAGCGAAGACGGGAATCCACCAGATCGCTAGCCATAGGGCGACGGTGGTGAGAGTTTGTTTCAAGGAGTGTGACTTAGTGATTGGTTCCGCGTCTTGGGGAGGGGAAGAGGCGAACAGTCCGTAAATCCCCGCAAAAAGGATGATGAGCGGGTAGGGCAGGTTTAAAAAGAAGATCGCGATGAATGCGAGGGCGGCGAGTATCCAATGAGCGGTGTTTTGGAGGGCTTTCTTGGACACACGAAGGAGTGCTTCGATCACGATAATCACAACAGTGGCTTTGATGCCAAGGAAGATCGCTTCTACAGCAGGCAGTTGGCCAAACAGGATGTAGAGCGAGGCGAGGGCGAGGATGACCAATGCGCCTGGTAGTACGAAAAGAAGCCCCGCAATCAGCCCGCCAAGCGTGCCGTGCAAGCGCCAGCCTGCGAATGTTGCAAGCTGCATGGCTTCTGGTCCAGGTAACAACATACAAAAACTAAGAGCGTTGAGGAACTGACGCTCAGAGAGCCAGTCACGAAGCTCGACAACCTCTTTGTGCATGAGGGCGATTTGGCCAGCGGGTCCCCCAAAGGAAATCATCCCGATTTTGGCCCAGACTTTGGTGGCTTCGGATAGGGTCGGGGTCGTCATGTACGATCGTCCCAAATGTGTGTTTCATCTGTGGCATCCCGCGCCCAACGGTACAATGCGTCGTAAAAGTGAATCCCGTGCTCCAACTGTTCCAAGTCGTCGCGGTGCATGCGGGACAGGCCAAGGGATAGGGCAAGCAGGCCAGCGGCCTCTGGCTCTGCATCGAGCGTGTCTGTGTCGGCGGCGCGGACAATGCGCGCGACGTGATCAAGGGCGGGAATTGCCAAACCAAAGCCTTCGAGCAGCGCATCAAAGGTGCATTTTCCGTCTGCGTGCGTCCAGTCGCACTCGGGTACGTCAAACGCAGTGGCATTGAATTTTTCGGCAACTGCCAAGACTTGGGACGGCGCCACGAACAAGAATTTGGCCGATGGGTCGATGAAGCGGCGGATGAGCCAAGGGCAGGCGATGCGGTCGATTTTTGGGCGATGCCGCGTGACCCACAGACTGGTCATGGCACGTGGTTTGATCAGCGGTAGACGGGCGTCTGCCCATCCAACGTGCCCGCCTTGCAGAACTTCGCAAGTGATGCCCTCAACGCGTAACAGGGCGGCAACGCCTTGGCTGAGTTTCAGGCCTTTGTGGCAGCTAACGATGACGCGGTTCGTTCCGAGCTTTGGTACAAGCGTTGCCAGTTCGGTGTGGCTGTGGCGTATCGCGCCTGGGATAGTGCGTGGGTCTTCGGCAAAGTCTTCGTCAATGCGCACGTCTACGATGGTTGGGCAATCGGGTGTACCGATCAGACGAGCCAGTTGCTGTGAAGTGATTTCATTTAGGGCAGCCATAAAGCATCCTTCCTTGGTAAAGGGTGTTGGATGCGAAACTCTGGCTGTCGCCTCACGGGGCTTTCGCGATCCCCTTGGTTTATTTGTACCAAAGGGCAGGCGGCGGTCAAGCGGTTTGACAGGGCGCGCTGATGGGCTAGCTTTAGGGTATCAAAAGGGGAGAGTTGATATGAGAATTGTAAGCGCAATCATTGCTTTTGTGTTGATGGTCATGCCCGTACAGGCGCAACAAGACGAGATTAAGTCGGTTATTTCTGGGCAGATTCAATCGTTTTTGAAAGATGATTTTGCGACGGCGTTTACCTACGCTGCGCCCAACATTAAGCAGATGTTTGGAACGCCTGAACGGTTTGGCCAGATGGTTTCCAACGGCTACCCAATGGTGCATCGCCCGTCCGAAGTGACGTTCCAAGACCTTGTGGAGAACGAGGGGACCTTCACTCAAGATGTGTTGCTGCGCGATGTGCAGGGGCTGTACTATGTGGCGCGGTACACAATGGTCATGATCGATGGTGAGTGGCAGATCAGTGGCGTTCAAGTGCTGCAGTCCGCAGGTGTTGGGGCCTAACTTCCCCACACCCGAATACTTCGAGGGGCGCTTTATGCGCCCTTTTTGTTGCGCGGATGCCAAGATGAGCGCACGGCTCTGTCACGCCAGATTAACCCCCCTTTGTTAGCACCTTTTCAATCGCGCTGAACTCTCAGCCGAGTTTGAATTTTCGCATCGGTTGTGCGCAGCAAACTGCGCCCTCTGCTGTGGGGCATGTGCGCCCGATTGTTTGGAAAGGACATTTGATGAACAAGGCACTTACCGATGGTATCCAACTGATGCCGCCTGCATTTGCGCTGGGGTTGGACGTGTGGTCCAGCGAAAACGGGACGCCCGGATCCGACACATACGATGGCGCGAGCAATGCAACGTTGATCGCAGCCGACGGTGATTTCAGCGGGTGTTTGGAATTGCTGAAAACCTCGAACACACAAAAGCTGCGGTATTCCGGCAATACGCCGATGTTTGCGGGGTGTTATTGGCAAATCCGTGCGCGGATTAAGGCCGTTGCGGGTCCGTTACCATCTGTTCGCATTGGGGCATGGGCAGGGGACAGCAATGGGGATCGTTTGAACGGCGTGGTTCAGGTTGGGCCCTCAACGGCGCTTGAGAACTATGGCGAAGTCGTTGAAGTGTCTGCCATTGTCGGGTCCGGCGCGCGCGGTGGCGTAGATATGGTCTGGGGTGAAGACGCGGTTTACGGTCATTTTGGCATTGATCTGACGGGTGCAAACAACGGTGTGGTGCGCATCGACGACATTATTATCGAAGATGTGACGAGCATCTACACGCAGTCAAAACTGGATGTTGTAGACGTCACGGATTTTGGCGCCGTTGGGGATGGCACTACGAACAACGTTGCTGCCTTTGAAGCGGCGGATGCCGCGGCGAATGGGCGGACGGTTTTGGTTCCAGAGGGTGTGTTCAAACTGAACAGCACTGTTACGATGGCGTCGGAAATTCGCTTTCACGGAACCGTGGATATGCCTGCGAATGCGCAATTGCAGTTGTTGCAGAACTTTGACTATCCGACGTATTTCACGGCCTTTGGTGATGAACAAACTGCGATGGAAAAAGCGCTTCAGGCGTTGTTTAACTTTACCGATCATGAATCGCTCGATCTTATGGGGCGGTCTGTTGAACTGACACAACCGATTGATGTTCACGCAGCGGTTGGCAACGTGGATCGCCATTCCAATCGACGCGTTATTCGCAATGGTCGGCTGGCGGCTAATTCCAGCTCTGGCTGGAACGATACCGAAGTCACGCGGACAGCAAACTATGACCCAAGCGATCCATACAAGCTGACAGGGATTTCTAATGCGAGCGGCATTTTGCCAGGGTCTTTGGTACAAGGGACTGGCGTTGGCCGCGAGGTTTATGTGCGATCTGTCAACAACAGTACGGGTGAGCTGACATTGAGCCTGCCGCTCTATGCAGCGCCTTCAAGCCAAACCTATACGTTCACGCGGTTCAAATATTTGCTCGACTTTTCTGGGTTTGAATGGCTGTCCCGCTTTACGCTCGAAAACCTCGACTTTGCGTGTAACGGTCGATCAAGCGGTGTGATGCTGGCAGATGATGGTCTGATTTTCCACGTGAAGGATTGTTACTTTTCTGGCCCGAAAGACCGGGGTCTAACCTCGGCTGGCAAAGCCTGTGCCGGGATCCTGATGGATCGTAATCAGTGGTTGTCCAATGAACAGGACCTTTCAGTCAGCCAACGGACAACAATCGGGTTCAACATCAACTGCAACGACTCTAAAATCCGCAACAACCGTGCGCTGCGCTTTCTGCATTGGGGTGTTATTGGCGGCGGTGGGGCACTGGTGATCGGCAACCACTTTTTCCAAGATGACAGCACGGGTGGCAACATCCGCTCATCTGGTTTGATTGTTGCATCGAACCACCCAAAGCTAACCTTCGTTGGCAACTATGTGGACAATTGCACAATCGAGTGGACCAACGAACACGATGCGACGCCTGATATTATCACGGGCTATTCGTTTGGCGGCATGACGATTACAGGCAATCACTTTACCTCTGCGGGATCCGCGTCGTGGTTCCGTTGGATTTCGATCAAGCCTCATGGCACAGGGCATTTCATTAACGGGTTGAACATTATTGGTAACGTATTCAAAGCCTTTTCTGGTCCTGATCTGGAGCGCGTCGAGGGCGTAGACACGTCGATTGCGCCTCTACTACCTGACAAATTCCGCAATATTTCGGTCATTGGCAATACGTTCACTGGGGTGTCCGACACGTTTATGAACCCTGTAACGCTTGAGGTGAGTCGCACCAGTGTTGGCGCTGGTTGGCGCACGGGGATTGGCAACTATATGCCGTTTGACTCAAAGGCTCGCTATGTGACGGCGGTGATGCCTAATGGGCCGATGCAAAACAGTTCGAACGCGACTGTGTTTACCTCTCCTTATGCCGAGGGCGGAGTTGGGCCCAACGGGCAAAGTTTTGATCTGCAATGGGGTCAACCCTTGAAAGGTAATGTGCGCGTTACAGTCCGATGTGACGATCCTGACTAGGCGAAATTGAAAGGGCAGTCCTTGGTTGGGCTGCCCTTTTCAGAATTTTCGTTTCTGGCTTTTGCCGCGGATTACGGTCGTGCCAGCGCGCCCTGCTGTGCTACGACCTTTGGTTTTTTGTGCCTCTTCTGAAGCGGCCTCAACAGCGGATTGGCGGGCTAGTGGGTCATCTGCGATGGTCAACTCCACAGCTTCAAGGCGTTTCACCTCGTCGCGCAAACGTGCCGCTTCTTCAAATTCAAGGTTTTCGGCCGCTTTCAACATCTCTTTGCGCATCGCATCGAGGTGCGTTTGCAGGTTCTCCCCGATCATTGGCTTGTCGACTTTGGCTGTGACGCGGGACATATCAGTGTCCCCTTCGTACAGACCTGACAGCACATCCTCGACGTTCTTTTTCACCGTTTCAGGCGTGATGCCGTGCAGTTCGTTATAGGCCGCCTGCTTTTCACGGCGACGGTTGGTTTCCCCAAGCGCACGTTCCATTGATCCCGTTATGCGATCGGCATACATGATTACGCGGCCATCTTCGTTCCGCGCGGCCCGACCAATGGTCTGCACAAGCGAGGTTTCAGATCGTAAGAACCCCTCTTTGTCCGCATCCAGAATGGCAACAAGTTTACATTCAGGAATGTCCAAGCCTTCGCGCAGCAAGTTGATGCCGATCAGCACATCAAACGCTCCAAGGCGCAGATCGCGCAGGATTTCGATGCGTTCCAAAGTGTCGATGTCAGAGTGCATATACCGCACACGAATGCCTTGTTCGTGCATGTATTCGGTCAGGTCTTCGGACATGCGTTTGGTCAAAGTGGTCACCAAAACGCGCCCACCGTCTAGCGCGACTTTGCGCACTTCATCCAGCAGATCGTCAACTTGGGTTTCCACAGGGCGGATTTCAACTGGTGGATCGAGCAAGCCCGTTGGCCGAATGATTTGTTCAGCGAACACGCCGCCTGATTGTTCTAGCTCCCATTTTTGCGGGGTCGCGGACACGAACACGGATTGTGGGCGCATGGCATCCCATTCTTCGAATTTCAGGGGGCGATTGTCCATACAGGACGGCAGGCGAAAGCCGTGTTCCGCCAACGTGAACTTGCGCCGATAGTCACCTTTGTACATGCCACCGATTTGGGGCACCGACACGTGGCTTTCATCCGCAAACACAATGGCGTTGTCGGGGATGTATTCGAACAGTGTCGGGGGCGGCTCCCCAGGTGCGCGCCCAGTTAGATAGCGTGAATAGTTTTCGATCCCGTTGCACACGCCGGTGGCTTCCAGCATTTCCAGATCGAAATTCGTGCGCTGCTCCAATCGCTGCGCTTCGAGCAGTTTACCATCATCCACCAGTTGTTTTAGGCGGATCTCCAGCTCTGCTTTGATCCCTTTCAAGGCTTGGTTCATCGTTGGG
>CALLAV010000333.1 GCA_938001995.1 uncultured Amylibacter sp.
TATCCCGCGCGGTTCGGCTCGTTCGGGGTTTTCGAGACATCAAAGCGGTCGTCAATTTTTGCCCAACCATAGCCCCAATCAGATTTGCCAATGCCGTAGCGTTTAAGTTGGGGGTTAATCTCAAAGGTCTCATCTGAAGACGAGAAGTAGCCGTTGAAATTCTCTTCACAAGCCAGATACGTGCCCCACGGGGTTTCGCCGTTGCCGCAGTTGTTCCATGTGCCTTTGGTCCGCGTGCCCGTTGGATCGGCAGCGGTTTTCAGCAGGTCGTGCCCAGCGGCAGGGCCTGTGATGTCCATGTCGGTATCGGGTGTGATGCGGCGATTGAACGGACTGTCGAGCAGCGGCGCCCATTTGCCATTTTGTTCAGCCAATTCAACAACGGTGACGCCGTGGGCCATTTTACCCTTCAGCACATCATCATCAGTTTCGGCTTTGCCTTCGGCGCGGTTGCCCCAAATGATTTTGCGGTTGTTGTATTCGTTGTTGGCGACCAGTACGGTTTTCCCTTCAATGTTGAAGGTCGACATGCCGTCATTGTTGTCGCCAAAAGCGCGGGCTTGTGATGCTGCGTCACCGCGCGTGGTTTCGTCAAATTCGGGCGTGTCGGACCACAGCTTGTCACCCCATTGCACGGCCACGTCCCATTCGTAACCATCAGGCACGGTGATCGTGTCTGCTGTAGAGGCGGGAACCTGATCGAAAGCAAAACGTGAGGTTGCGGCCTCGGCGGTGGACACCAGCGATGATGTGCCCATCACAAACGTGCCAGCGCCAAAGGTCAGCACGCCAGACAGAAAGCCGCGGCGGGAAATGGCTGCGTCCACAACGGCGTCAAAATCGTTGTGTTCGGGGCGGGGATTGATGACCTCGTCGTAGTCATCGAATGAAATTTCGTCGTCAAAGTCGCGCATGATATCCTCTTGGGTTGCAACATAGATGATGTGACCCGCAAGAATCGAGTCATGCGTGTGTTAGGCACTCTGCGTAACGAAGCTTTAACCATCCGTTAACGATTGGGCGACCCTTTGGTGACAGTTCCGTGACAGCGATCAGCGGCTGCGGATCATACCTGCGATATCGTAAGCGCCTGCAAGGATCGGCTCGGCGATTTCAGCAGCACGGTTTGCGCCATCCCCAAGGATGCGATCAATCTCGGTCACATCGCTCATCAGGCGGTTCATCTCATCCGTGATGGGGGACAGATGGCTGACAGCGATTTCTACCAGATCAGGTTTGAACGTGCCGAATTGTTGGCCTGCGACCTCTGCAATTACTTGTTCCGGTGTCTGACCTGTGAGGGCCGCACGGATGTTCACGAGGTTGCGCGCCTCTGGGCGGTCTTTCAAATCTTCAAGGTTGTCTGGAAGGGCTTCTGGGTCCGTCTTCGCCTTGCGGATTTTCTTGGCAATTGTGTCCGCGTCATCGGTCATGTTGATGCGGGACATATCGGATGGGTCCGATTTCGACATCTTCTTGGACCCATCGCGCAAGGACATAACGCGGGTGGCCGCGCCGTCGATGATGGGTTCAGGCTCTGGGAAATAGTCCGATTTGAAGTCGTGGTTAAACTTGGCCGCGATATCGCGGGTCAGTTCAACGTGTTGTTTTTGGTCCTCGCCCACAGGGACATGGGTCGCTTTGTAGATCAGAATGTCAGCGGCCATGAGCGACGGGTAAGCATAGAGGCCGAGGGACATTTTCTCGGCGTTTTTGCCAGCTTTGTCTTTGAATTGGGTCATGCGGTTCATCCAGCCCAGACGCGCCACACAATTGAACAGCCAGCCCAGTTCGGCGTGGGCGGGGACTTGGGATTGGTTGAACAAGATGGATTTCTTTGGGTCGAGGCCACATGCGATATATGCAGCGGCCAATTCGCGGGTGTTGTGGCGCAGTGTATCGGGGTCCTGCCACACCGTGATCGCGTGCAGATCAACCATACAGTAGATGGTTTCAATGCCAGAGTTCTGCATTTCAACAAAGCGTTTTACAGCCCCGAGGTAGTTGCCAAGGGTCAGGTTGCCCGACGGCTGAATGCCAGAAAAAACACGCGGTGTGAATGATGACTCGCCCATAGGAGGCTCCGATTGGTTGTTGCCCGCGCGTTATCGCGGTAAGGCTGTGCGACGTCAAGTTGAGAGAGTTTCGCCCCGTGTTTGATCCGAATGCCGATGCTGCCCCTGTGAACCCCTTACCGCAAGTGGTGATCTTGCTGGCGGTGTTGTTGGCCGTGCCGGAAATTGTGTTTCAATTGGGCGAGGCGGGGATCATAGGCGGGCCTGTGGGTGCGACGTGGCGGCAAGTGATTGCGAACAAATACGGGTTTTCCAATCAGGCGATGTATTTGATGTGGGAAACGGCGCAGTACCCGTTTTCCACGTTGGTGCGGTTTGTCAGCTATATGTTTGTGGACGTAAATTTGATCGCCACGCTGTTCAGCGTTGTCTTTGTTTTGGCGCTGGGAAAGTTTGTGGGCGAACGGATGTCGTCGCTATCTGTTTTGGTGATCTTCTTTGGTAGCGGCATTGGCGGTGCGATTTTGCAGGCGCTGTTTAATGGGCCAAATCAGGCGATGCTGGGGGCATCGGCCGCGTCTTTTGGGATGATCGGCGCGCTCAGTTGGATCCTGTTTTCGCAGCAGCGTGCAGGGGGGGACAATGGGCTGAAAGCATTTCGATTGATCCTGCAGTTGGCTGTGTTTTTGGGCATTATGGCCTATGTGTTTGGTGGGCGTGGCTGGGTTGATTGTGTCGCGGGATTTGCGGTTGGTTTTCCACTTTGCGCCGTGTTGCGGCCAGTTGAAGGGCGCGGTTTGGATTTCTGGTTTGAGATGGCGCGCAGGCGGTAACGGCGGGCTTTGGATATTTAGATCAAGAAAAAGGGCTATCGTTTCACGAAATTCCGCAGGCCTTGTTTTGTGAAAGCACCAAAGGCAAGGCAGGCGGCGAAATAGGTGGCGATGCCACCGATGATGAGAATCGCAAGGGCGGCGTAGCGCAGGCCAGTTGTTGCAAGCCATGTTTCAAGGACCACGCCGAGACCATAGGTGACAACGCCCATAATCACAGCGGCCGCGAGCATACGAGGGACTGCGCGCAATAGGCGTTCGTCAAAGGCGGCGGCATTGCCCATGCGGCGGGTTCCGAAATACAACAGAATTGCCAGAATGACAGAGGACAGCGTTGTCCCGATGGCGGCGGCGAGGTAGCCGAATTGTGCGCTTAAACCGATGGCAAGTGCTGCGTTTAAGACCATCGAGACCAGCGCAAAATAGAAGGGCGTTTTTGTGTCTTCGCGGGCGAAATACAGGGGTTGGAACACTTTTTGTAACACAAAGGCAGGTAAGCCAATGGCATAGATGGCCAGTGCTGCTGCGGTATTTTGCGCATCGAGTGCGGTGAAAGCGCCCCGTTCAAACAGCACCGAAACGACTGCTTGTGGGACCACCAGCAAACCAACGGCGGCGGGAATGGTCAATGCGAGTGCAAATTCTGCAGCACGGTTAAAGGCGTATTGCCCGCCGTCTGTGTCACCCGATTGCAGTTTTCGGGACAGGTCAGGCAGAAGGACCACGCCAATAGCAATGCCAACAACACCAAGCGGCAGTTGATACAGACGGTCAGCCACAGACAACCACTGGATCGCGCCGTCGTAGTAGCTGGCCACTTGGCGACCCACCAGAAGGTTGATTTGCACGACACCACCGGCGAGCGCGGCAGGGGCTGCGATCATGGCAAGGCGGCGAATTTCGGGTGTAAATCGTGGCAGTTGAGGCAGCAGCCGAATGCCCGCACGGGATGCAGCAATCCACACCAGCCCGAGTTGTGCCACACCTGCAATTGGTACACCCCATGCAAGGGCGCGGGCGATGTTGCCATCCAGCGCCCATGTACCTGCCATTGCAGCAATGAGGATGATGTTCAGAACAACGGGTGCGGCAGCCGCGGCGGCGAAGCGGCCCATAGAATTGAGCACTCCAGAAAGAAGGGCTGCGAGCGAGATGAAAAGGATATAGGGGAAACAGATACGGGCGAAATCGGTCGCTAGATCGAACCGTTCGTCCCCTTGAAAGCCTGATGCCATGGCAAGCACGAACCACGGCATGAACAGTTGCGCAATGAGGGTCAACGCAATGAGGATAGAGGCCAAACCAGCCATAGCATTTTGCGCAAACTCGCGTGCGTTCTCTCCGCTTTCGAGCTTTTTCGAGAACATCGGCACAAAGGCCATGTTGAACGCCCCTTCGGCAAAAAAGCGGCGGAACATATTGGGCAGGGCAAAGGCCACTTGAAACGCTTCGGCCACAGGGCCAGAGCCAAAAAAGGCGGCGATCAGAATGTCGCGCACAAATCCCATGATACGAGAGGCCAAGGTCCAACTGCTGACAGTGAAAAAGCTGGCAAGCAGGCGAATTTTCTTGGGTTTCGCAGCGGTCGTCGTCATGACATGGCCACCTTGTCACCCTTTTCGATGGCGTCAGTCAGGGCGGCGCGAATTTTGTCTTGTTTTGCCGGGGAATGCAGTTTCAGGCCGAACATGTCTTTGACATAAAATACATCGACAGCTTGTTCCCCGTAGGTGGCGATCACAGCGCTGGCGATGTAAATATTGCTGTTGGACAGGGTGCGGGTCAGATCATAAAGCAACCCAAGGCGGTCGCGCGTGTCCACCTCGATGATGGTGTAGATGTCGGATCCTGTGTTATCGAAAGTGATAACCGTCGGCACATTGAAATCCCGTTCGCGTTTCTTGATCTTACTGCGCGAGCGGAGTTCTTCGCGGGTGACGACCTCGCCTTTTAGCGACTTGTTGATCATATTGCGTAGACGGGTGAGGCGGGACTTTTCGTAGGGCGCGCCGTCGCTGTCTTGGACCCAGAACACAGAGGTGGCAAAGCCGTCTGTCGTCGTGTAGGTCCGTGCGTCGACCACGTTCGCTCCGACAAGCGCGAGCGCCCCTGCAAGGCGCGAAAAGATGCCAGGGTGATCTTGCAAAACGAAACAGGCGCGGGTGGCGTCGCGGTCATTGTCAGGTTTGATGTCTGTCGCAATTTCAGAGGTAGAGGCTTTGGCGAGCAGTTTTGCCATAACCTTGTGTGTGCCCGTATCCAAGCCCTGCCAATATGATGGGTAGTGACGCTCAAACTCGGCTTCGAACTGTTCTTGTGTCCATTTTGGCATGGCAGCGCGGAACGCGTCTTGCGCCTCGCCCGATGAATGCAGTTCGCCGATTTTGTCGACACCCTCTTGCAAGGCCATGCGCGTGTATCGGTACAGGTCACGGATCAACTGCGCCTTCCAGTTGTTCCAGGTGCCAGGCCCAACGCCGCGAATATCGCAGACGGTAAGGACCGTCAGTAGGTTTAGACGCTGCGTGGTTTTCACGACTTTGGCAAATTCACGCACAGTGCGCGGATCAGACAGGTCCCGTTTTTGCGCAACGTCGGACAGCAGCAGGTGATGTTCGACCAACCAAACCACCGTATCGGTTTCCGCCTCTGTGAGACCCAGTTGCGGTGCAATTTCGCGTGACAACCGCGCACCGGCGATCGAGTGATCTTCTGGTAAACCCTTCCCAATGTCATGCAGCAGCATTGCCACATACAAAACTTTGCGATCTACGCCGTCTTCCAGAATGCCAGAGGCGACGGGCAGGCTCTCTTTCAATTGGCCTTTTTCGATCCGTGCGAGGTTCGAGATACATTGGATCGTGTGTTCGTCGACAGTATAGTGATGATACATATTGAACTGCATCAACGCGACAATGCGTTCGAATTCAGGGATAAATGCGCCCAGAACACCCAGCTCATTCATACGACGCAAGGCACGTTCGGGGTTGCCATAATCCAGCAGCGTGGACAGGAACATCTTTTGTGCGGCTGGATTGGCGCGCAGGTCATCATCAATCATATGCAGATTGGCCACGATCAAACGCATGGTTTCTGGGTGGATCAAAATGTCAGAGGCAAGCGCCTGTTCAAACACCTGTAAAAAGTTTAGCGGATCGGACAGAAATGCGGCTTCATCAGCCACGGCCAGCCGTCCGTGTTCAATCACATACCCGTCGGGCACATCGTCGTCGTCACGGTTCCACGGCATCGCATTTAAAATCCGCGCGCCAAAGGACGGTTGTTGTTTGACATGTTGCGCTTCGAGCGTGGTCAAAAAGATTCGCGTCAGATCACCCACATGGGTCGCATGACGGAAATAGTCCTGCATAAACGCTTCGACCGCCAACAGGCCTTTGTTCTCGTGGTATCCAAGGGCTTCGGCCACCGCGACTTGGTAGTCAAAGGTCAGTTGCTCTATGGCACGACCAGCGCTGAGGTGTAAATGACAGCGCACGGTCCAAAGGAAATCCTCGGCCTCAGCAAAGTTCTCGACTTCTTGCTCGGTAAAATATCCTTGGTAAATCATTTCGGACGCGAGTTTTGCACCCGACAGGTATTTTGTGATCCAGAACAGTGTTTGCAGATCGCGCAATCCGCCTTTGCCTTCTTTCACATTTGGTTCCAGCAGAAAGCGTGTTGCACCTTGTTTTGAGTGACGTTGCTCGCGTTCTTCCAGCTTGAGCGCGACAAATTCAGGACCTGTGGATTTGAATAACGTCTTCCACAGTTTCGTATCGAGCGACGCCGCAAGATCCGCATCCCCCGTTAAATAGCGGGCCTCCAGCAAAGCGGTGCGAATGGTCAGATCTGTTTTGGCCAATCGCAAACACTCATCAACTGTGCGCGTGGCGTGGCCGATTTTTAGCTTTAAATCCCATAGAACATAGAGCGTGGATTCCACCACGTTTTCCGCCCAAGGGGTCATCTTGTAAGGTGACAAGAACAACAGATCCACGTCAGAAAATGGTGCCATTTCCCCGCGTCCATAGCCACCAACTGCAAGCATGGCGATCTTTTCAGAACTGGTCGGGTTCGGATTGGGGTGCAAATGCTCGATCACGCAATTCAACGCGGTCGTCACCAATTGATCCGTAACATAGGTATACGCCCGCGTGGTTTCGCGGGTTTTGAATGGATCGGCAAGATAGGTGTTTTTGATCGCATCCCGTGCTGCAAGGTTTGCAGCATTCAACGCTGACGAAATTGCGGTGCGTTTGGCGAAGTTGTCTTTGGCAGTGCTGACGTCATGCGCAATGCTTTTCAAAATCGTCGGCGCATCAAAAAGCAATCCCGGCGCACAGATCAATGCGCCGGGATCGGGTTTGGTCTTTGTCTCCGACTTAGATCGAGACTTTGTTTTAGAAACCGGTGCCACCAAAGCTCCTCGGTGCTGGATCAACAACGACGACTTGGCCTTCGCGGAATGTGGCGACTGCCAGCGCGCGTTGGTTTGTGCCATCTGCTCGGAAACGGAATACACCGTTTGCGCCGCTGAAGCCAGCGCTTCGGGTCAGGGCTTTGCGTGTGAGTGCGTCGCGTGATCCTGTCTGCAACAAAGTGCCAACTGCTCGCATCCCGTCATAGGCTTTACCCGCAAGAAGGTGTGGGCTTTTACCATAGGCTGCGGAATAGCGTTTTTGAAAGGACGCCGTTGCACTTGTATCGTTGAGTGCGAACAAGGCACCCTGAACACCTGCGCTTGAACGGACTTGATCAGAAGTTTTGTCCCAACGTGTCAGGCCAATAAACTGTGTGGTGGCAGAGCTGATGCCCGCTTCTGGCAACAATTGCGCGAACACCGGCAACGCACCCGCAGCGTCAGCGTCCATCACCAGTGCGGTTGCGCCTGTTTGTTGGATCAGGCCTTTGGTAGCGGAAATCGCAGCCACTGCGCTCTCGTTTGTCAATTCGTATTTCGCAACACCGACATAGGCCGCACCATTGCGTTTCGCTGCGGATTCAACTGCGTTCGCGGCAACGGTTCCTGCCGCATCTGCACGCACCAAAGCGGCGATGGATTTTTTACCCTGTGCCGCCGCATAGCCCACAACACGATCAGCCGTATTTGCGAACGTATCGCCAAGGATAAAGACGTTGCCGCCCGCAATGTCCGGATTGTTGGAAAAGCTGAGCACGTTGATGCTGTTGCCTACAACAGCCGTGCCCGCGGCATTGGCCGCTTGAGCAAACAACGGTCCAACAAGGATTTTTGCACCCTCATTTGCCGCACGTTGTGCAGCAGCGGCTGCTTGGTTCGCATCGCCTCCCGTTGGATAGATACGCATGTCAATCTTCGCATCACCCATATCCGCCATAGCCAATTTGGCCGCGTTAATCAGGCTGTTTGCCAGCAATTCCGTTTGCGCATTGCCCGATCCCGAAGGAACCATAAGCCCAACCAGAACGGGTTTACTCGCGTCGATTTTTGGACCCTGCGAGGCCGTGTTCGTCTCAATACACCCGGCAAGCGCAAGGCCAAGCCCAAGTGTGCCGATCGCCTTCAGCCCAAAGTTTTTAATGCGGTGCAATGCAGCCATGTTCCATCCCCTTGAATTGGCTGGCCTGTGATGGCCGTTTCATGCAAAAAGCTATGTGCTGCCTACGCGGAAATCAACGGTGTGGGAACAAAGAAATGGAATTAGGCTGATGGGCGCTGGAAAAATAGCGGCAGGATTGCACATCGTTGCAACGCCAATTGGGGCTGCACGCGATATCACACTGCGCAGTTTGGATATCCTAGCGGGCGCAGATATGTTGGCTGCCGAAGACACCCGCAACACGCGGCGGTTGATGGACATTCACGGCATTAAACTCGGGGATCGCCGCTTGGTCGCGTACCACGATCACAACGGCGCGAAGGTGCGCCCGCACATTATTGAAGCGTTACAAGGTGGTGCGTCCGTTGCCTATGTCTCGGATGCTGGCACACCTATGGTGGCGGACCCTGGGTTTGACTTGTCCCGTGCGGTTATTGCCGAAGGGTTGCCCGTTTTTGCAGCCCCTGGCGCATCGGCAGTTTTGGCAGCACTTTGCGTGTCCGGTCAGCCGACGGATCGGTTTTTCTTTGCAGGCTTCGCACCAAACAAATCGAGCGCACGAAAACGGTTCCTGATGGAGTTCGAAGCTGTGCCGTCGACACTGGTTTTCTACGAATCGCCCAAACGGATTCTGGCCAGCCTGCGCGATATGATCGCGGTTTACGGCGCAGAACGTGCGGTCTCCGTGTGTCGCGAGCTGACCAAGAAATTCGAAGAAGTGCTGCGCGGTTCCTTGCAAGAGGTTCTGGAACAAGTCGAGGCGAAAGAAAGCATCAAGGGGGAGATTGTCGTTGTCCTTGGTCCACCTGTCGAAAAAGAAGTCAGTGAAGAAGACATCGACGCTGCTTTGGTGGCTGCGCTGAAAAAAATGCGCGTTAAAGATGCGGCAGGTGATGTGGCTGCGAAATTTAATCTTCCACGCAAAGAGGTTTATGCACGGGCGTTGGATTTAGATAAATCTTAAGGCTTTTGATCCAATCTGTGCCCATGGATCGGTCAACACGCGGAAAACTCTCCTATCTCAAGGGTCAGGCAGCCGAAGATCAAATCGCGGCGGCCTATGAACGCAATGGCTTTGACATTGTCGAACGGCGATGGAAAACCAAAGATGGTGAAATCGATTTGGTTGCAAAGCACGGCTCTAAATTTTACTTCATTGAAGTAAAATCCAGTTCCACTTTTGACAAAGCCGTTGAACAAATTACGCCGTGCCAACAACAACGAATCCACGATGCTGCGCTGTCTTATCTGGCGGATAAGGTAGGTACTCTTGATACTGATTGTCGATTTGACGCGGCTTTAGTGGACGGTGCAGGCAACATCAAAATCTTGCCAGGCGCTTTGCTTGCAGCCTAAATCCCGTTTTAGATCACAGTTTCTTTTCAGTCAGGTTATTGAAACCCCGTCTGCGTTCCGTCATGTATTTGGTAACTTGAAATTCCGGTGGTCGAGCACCGCCTTTTGAAAAGAGACACCAAACATGACTTTGAAAGTTGCCTTTCAGATGGACCCGATCGAGGCTGTCGATATCAACGCCGACAGCAGTTTCCGCATTGCCGAAGAGGCCCAAGCGCGGGGGCATGAGTTGTTCTACTACACGCCTGACAAACTAGCGTTTGAAGAGGGGCGCGTGACGGCGCGCGGGCACCGCATGGTGTTGCGCCGTGAGGTTGGAAATCATGTGACGTTGCAATCCGAAGAAAAGATTGATTTGGCGGATTGGGACGTGGTTTGGCTGCGCCAAGATCCACCGTTTGATATGGGGTATATCACGACGACCCACATTCTGGACATGATCCACCCTGACACTTTGGTGGTGAACGATCCGATGTGGGTGCGGAATTATCCTGAAAAGCTGTTGGTGTTGCAGTTCCCCGATCTGACACCGCCAACGACGATTGCGCGTGATATTGATACCCTTAAGGCGTTCAAGGCAAAACACGAGGACATCATCCTGAAGCCACTTTATGGTAACGGCGGCGCAGGTGTGTTTCGTTTGGAACCAGGGGACCGTAACCTCAATTCCTTGCACGAACTGTTTTCAGGCATCAATCGAGAGCCGCTGATCGCGCAGAAATTCCTGCCAGACGTGGCTGCAGGTGACAAACGTGTGATCCTTGTCGATGGCGAACCTGTTGGTGCAATCAACCGTGTGCCAGCCAAGGGCGAAACGCGCTCCAACATGCATGTTGGGGGGCGGCCTGAAAAGGTCGGCCTGTCCGAACGGGATCTTGAAATCTGCGCGGCCATTGGTCCTTTGTTGCGTGAAAAGGGGCAGATTTTTGTTGGGATTGACGTGATCGGCGGCAATCTAACCGAGATCAACGTGACGTCTCCAACTGGTATCCAAGAGCTGGAGCGGTTTGACGGGATCAATGTGGCCGAAAAAATTTGGCAAGCGATTGAAAAACGGGTGGGCTAATGAACTCAATCCGACTGCGACTTTATAGTGCGTTCACACGGGCGGTGATCAAGCCGTGGCTGCGACGCGCAACCGAGCCTGCCAAGGTTCGTGCGTCCTTTGAAAAGCACGCAGGTCGGATGCATTTGCACCCTCCTTTTGCCACATATCGCAAGGGTCAGATAAGCGACGTTCCTGTTCTTTGGGTATCGCGCAAGGCGGTCTCCTGTGATGATGTTTTACTTTACATGCACGGTGGCGGGTTCGTTGCTGGGAGTCCCGACACACACAAACATATGGTGGCTGACCTTGTAGGGCACTTAGGATGCGAAGCCGTCATGCCACGGTATCGCCTTGCGCCAGAACATCCATTCCCTGCAGCATTCGAGGATTGTCTGGCGGTTTACCAAGGCCTTTTGGCGCGTGGATTGCGGGCCGATCAGATCATTCTGGGCGGTGACAGTGCGGGCGGTGCGTTGACTTTGGCGCTGATTGGGCATTTGTCCGATGCGGGTATGGACATGCCCCAAAGCGCCTTTGCATTGAGCCCTGTCGTGGATATGTCGGCGCAGTTTGACAGCATGACCGAAAACGCCAGAAGTGAGGTTTTGTTGATTGCAGAGCGGTTCGGGGAAATCGGCGCGATGTATGCCTCTGATGCAGATTTAGCCAATCCCAAGGCGTCTCCGTTTTATGCGGATTTTGAACGGTGCCCGCCAGTGTTGCTGCACTGTTGTGACGGGGAAGTGTTGCGTGATGATACGCTGGAAATGCAGCGTAAGCTGGTTGGTTTGGGCCATGATGTGCTGGTGCGCAGCTTTCCGAATGCCTTTCACGTGTTCCACATAATGCGCGGCCATTTTCCTGAAGCGCACGCCGCACTCGATGATGTGGTTGCGTTTATCAAGGCGCACCGCTGACAAGACGATAGCTGATTGCCTCGGCCACATGGGGCTTTTGTACGGACTCCGATCCTGCCAAATCCGCGATGGTGCGCGAGACCCGCAAAATTCGGTGATAGCCGCGGGCCGAAAGCTTGAATTTATCCGCAGCCTTGTTCAGCAGATCTGATCCTTCGCTGTCAGGCGTTGCAATCTCTTCAAGTTGCGCCCCTTCGGCATCTGCGTTTTGGCGCAGGCCTTTGTGATCTGCGAAGCGATCCCTTTGAATTTGTCGGGCTGTCGCCACACGTTTCGCAATGGTTTCAGACGTTTCGCCATCATCGGGCAGGGTCAGATCGGTCATAGAGACAGGGGGCACTTCGACACGTATGTCAAAGCGATCCATCAGCGGGCCAGAAATTTTACCAAGGTAATCCTGCCCGCAAATTGGCACACGTGCGCAAGCCCGTTCGGCATCGGCAAGATATCCACAACGGCACGGGTTGGCGGCTGAAATAAGCATGAAACGGCAAGGATAGGTAACGTGATTGTTCGCACGCGCCACCATGACGGAGCCTGTTTCCAGAGGTTGGCGCAGGGTTTCAAGGACTTGGCGCGTAAACTCGGGCAGCTCATCGAGAAACAGGACGCCATTGTGCGCGAGGGAAATTTCTCCCGGTTTCGCACCACGCCCACCGCCGACAAGCGCTGCCATTGATGCCGTGTGGTGTGGGTCGCGAAACGGCCGCGTTTTTGAAATGCCGCCCGAAGACAGCAATCCTGCCAGCGAGTGTATCATAGAGGTTTCTAAGGCCTCTTCAGCTTCCAACGCGGGAAGCAGACCCGGAATGCGGGCCGCCATCATGGATTTGCCTGATCCAGGCGAGCCGACAAAAAACAAATGGTGACGGCCCGCAGCGGCGATTTCCAAAGCCCGTTTCGCCCGTTCTTGCCCCTTCACATCACTCATGCATTTGGTGTTTTGCTCCAGCTTCACTTCACCCGGCTGTGCAGGGGGCAGCGTATTGCGCCCGCGAAAGTGGTTCATACATTCCAGCAGTGAAGAAGGGGCAATGACTTGAACTGCGCCAACCCACGCGGCCTCGGCCCCGCAATCGGCAGGACAGACGAGGTTGCAATCCGCCTCGGCAGCGGCAAGTGCGGCAGGCAGGGTTCCGATGACGGCAATGAGTTTCCCATCTAGCGACAATTCCCCAAGGGCCACTTGACGGGCGACTTCGTCTTGCGGGATCACGTCCATCGCAGCCATCAAGGCAAGGGCGATGGGCAGGTCGAAATGCGATCCTTCTTTAGTGATATCGGCTGGAGACAAGTTGATTGTGATGCGTTTGGACGGCAGTGCAAGGTTCATGGACGACATTGCAGAGCGCACACGTTCTTTTGCCTCTGAAACAGCTTTGTCGGGCAAGCCAACGATGTTGAACGCAGGCATTCCCGGTGAAAGAGAGCACTGGACTTCGACCAAGCGGGCTTCGACCCCGTGAAAAGCAACCGTATAGGCGCGTGCGACCATTGTATGTCCAACCCACGTTAAGAATGGTTAACGCTACGGTTGGGATGGTTTATTTTTGGTAAACGGTCATGAATTTTCCCCATGCTTCTGGGTCCGCGACTGTTTTATCACGGCAGAATGGGTTGCAGAAACCAAAGGTGCGGCCGTCTAATTCAAGAAAGTGGGTTGGTGATTTCCCCGAATATGGACACTGCGCGTTTTCGGAAGGCCCTGCTTCTACGGCTTTGGCGTTCAGTGGCTTTGACCCTGTCCAAGCGGCCGTTGATAAATCTAGATCATACCCCGATTGCACGTGGTTCTGCGCAAAAGCCATAGCGCGCCAGCGGCGGAAGTTGGGTTCGTTGAGGTGGGCCGCAACGTAGTCCGAGACAACTCGGGATTGGGGCAAATTGTAGGTCGCGAGCCGTGTGGCAGCGGGAGCGTAGAACACGTCAGCGATGGAATATTTGCCAAACAGCCAAGGGCCATTCGCGCCGTGGGTTTCACGGCAAAGCTCCCAGAGTTCAGTCAGTCGTGTCACGTCGGCCAACACAGCATTG
>CALLAV010000334.1 GCA_938001995.1 uncultured Amylibacter sp.
GCGTTGAAGCCTTCCAAATACGGGGCGGGGTCTTCGCGTTCAAACAGTTCGGCGTCGACCCATTCAACTTTGACCTTCACGCGGTTGTGCATGCCGCCGTGGGTTAGGGCCTCTGCGATGGATTTATAGGCGTCTTCAAGCTGGGTGTATTTGCCGACAATTGCGACTTTGACTTCGCCATCAGGGTTGTGGACGCGGTCGGACACGTCTTCCCATGTGGCGAGTTTTGGCTTGGGCGCGGGTGTGATGCCAAACGCGTCAAGGACGGCTTGGTCGAGACCCTCTTTGTGATAGGCCAGCGGCGCGTCGTAGATGGATGGTAGGTCGTAGGCCGCGATTACCGCATCAGGCCGCACGTTACAGAACAAGGCGAGTTTTTCGCGTTCTTTGACTGGGATCGGGTGTTCGGAGCGGCAGACCAACACGTCGGGCGCGATGCCGATGGATTGCAGTTCTTTCACGCTGTGCTGGGTTGGTTTGGTTTTGAGTTCGCCCGAGGCGTTGAGATAGGGTAGCAAGGTGAGGTGCATATAAATGCATTCGCCGCGCGGGCGTTGATGGCCGAATTGGCGGATGGCTTCAAAGAAGGGGAGGCCTTCGATATCGCCCACCGTGCCGCCGATTTCACAAAGCATAAAGTCCACTTCGTCGTCGCCGATTTCAAGGAAGTCTTTGATTTCGTTGGTGACATGCGGGACCACTTGGATGGTTTTGCCAAGGTAATCGCCGCGACGCTCTTTTTCCAAAACCGTGGTGTAGATGCGGCCAGAGGACACTGTGTCCGTGCCGCGTCCTGCCACGCCTGTGAAACGTTCGTAGTGGCCTAGGTCGAGGTCGGTTTCCGCACCGTCGTCCGTCACGAAAACTTCGCCGTGTTCAAAGGGGGACATCGTTCCAGGATCAACGTTCAGATACGGATCCAATTTGCGCAGGCGCACGGAATAGCCACGGGCCTGTAGCAATGCGCCCAAAGCGGCAGAGGCGAGGCCTTTGCCAAGGCTCGACACCACACCACCAGTAATAAAAATATAACGCGCCATTGGGCTGCTCCCCGTGTTTGCAGTCTTATTGTTTTGTTGTTTTTGATGGTCCGTTTCAGTCGACAGCAGATGCCGAATGGTCTGTCACATTACCATGTCCACGGGATTTAAGGGTAATGGGATTCGGGGGGGCGGCGCAAGCCTGAACCGCAGGATGTGGTAGAGAAATTTGCGCGGATCGCTAGGGCTAGGGGGTAGAAAGCCGGTCGGGCCATTTCAGGCCCGATTTCAGAGTTCCGGTGCGCTGATGGGCGCGTTTAGTCTTCCGCGGTTGGCGGTGTTGCTGGCTGATCTTCTGCCGTGGGTGGCAATAGGTTGCCGCCAAGCGGGGATGTTGTGTCTTCGGCTTCTTGGGCCACAGGCGCTGTCAGATCCCCTGTTAACAAGGAATCGTTTGCCGCATCGCGTGCGGAAATGACTGTTAGCGCCAAACAAGCGGCCATAAAGCCTGCGCCAAAAAACCATGTGAGTTTCGCCACTGGGGATGCAGGAGGACGTCCGCCCGTGCCATTGCCGCCACCGCCGCCACCAATGCCCAAGCCACCGCCTTCGGAGCGTTGCAAAAGGACAGTCACAATCAGGCAAAGCGCCAGTATGAGCAGGATAACGAGGATGATGTTTGACATAAGATGCGTTCTTTATCGTAAGGCCTGTGATCCGCAAGAAGCGGTATGCGCCGCTGGATAACGGATTGTGACAGGCTTGTCTAATAGGAAGTGGTGGTTTCAAAGGTATTTGGGGAACATTGAAGCCAGTTTAAAGGGATCTGTTCCCGCTGCGGCGATTTAGGTGTTTCGGTGGGGTGAATCGGTCGTTATACGGGGCAGGGTTTTTTAAACATCACGGGACAGTTGATATGGCCAATGTAGTTGTTGTGGGCGCACAATGGGGTGACGAAGGTAAGGGCAAAATCGTTGATTGGCTGTCGGAGCGGGCGGATGTAATTGCGCGTTTTCAAGGCGGACATAACGCAGGCCATACTTTGGTGATCGACAAGGAAGTATATAAACTACACGCGCTGCCTTCTGGTGTTGTGCGCGGTGGCAAACTGTCGGTGATCGGCAACGGCGTTGTTCTGGACCCGTGGCATTTGATCAAAGAGATCGCGACCATTGAAGCGCAGGGCGTTTCGATTTCCCCTGACAATCTGATGATTGCTGAAAACACGCCTCTGATTCTGCCAATACATGGTGAACTGGACCGCGCACGTGAAGAAGCGGCGAGCCGTGGCACAAAGATTGGCACAACCGGGCGCGGCATTGGCCCAGCCTATGAAGACAAAGTGGGGCGTCGATCCGTTCGGGTGGCTGATTTGGCAGATGCCGCTACACTAGAGGCGCGCGTTGATCGTGCATTGCAGCATCACAACCCTTTGCGCAAAGGTTTGGGCTTTGATGAGGTGGACCGTGATGAGCTGATCGCGCAGTTGCGTGAAATTGCGCCGCAGATTCTGCCTTTTGCAGCACCCGTTTGGAAAGTGCTGGCCGAAAAGCGCAAAGCGGGGAAGCGGATCCTGTTTGAAGGCGCTCAGGGCGCGTTGCTAGATATCGATTTCGGGACTTATCCGTTCGTGACGTCCAGCAATGTGATCGCAGGGCAGGCGGCAACGGGCGTTGGCCTTGGCCCGACAGCGATTGATTATGTGCTGGGGATTGTTAAGGCCTATACCACACGCGTGGGCGAAGGACCGTTCCCATCCGAGCTGCACGACGATGACGGTCAACGTTTGGGCGAACGGGGCCATGAGTTTGGTACGACCACGGGTCGCAAGCGGCGGTGTGGTTGGTTTGATGCAGCCCTGTTGCGCCAGACCTGTGCAACATCGGGAATCACAGGGATTTGTCTGACCAAGCTGGATGTTCTCGACGGGTTTGAGACGCTAAAAATCTGCGTGGCTTATGATCTGGACGGCAAACGGTTGGAGTATTTGCCGACAGCCGCGGATGAACAAGCCCGCTGTGTGCCGATCTATGAAGAGATTGACGGCTGGTCCGAAAGCACGGAAGGCGCGCGGTCTTGGGCTGATTTGCCCGCAGCGGCGATCAAATACGTGCGCCGCGTGGAAGAGTTGATCGAATGCCCAGTCGCCCTAGTTTCTACATCACCCGAGCGGGAAGACACGATCCTCGTGACGGATCCGTTTGCTGATTGAGGAACGTGAAAATGGCTTTGTCCTATAAAGCGCGGCGGCGCTGGTCTTTGGTTTTACTGCTGATTTGGTTGCCAGTTTACTGCGTCATTGCGATGACTATCATGGTGAACTTGCCACGCTTTCCGCTGTTGGTGGAGCTGGTGATTTACATCTTCCTTGGTGTGGCATGGGCTTTGCCGTTCAAATCTGTGTTCAAAGGTATTGGTCAAGCGGACCCCGATCAGGACCAGTAGGAATATTTTTTTACTGAACATGTTATTCGTTACATGACTGTTACAAATTTTTCATATAGCTGTCACAGAAACGGGAATCACCGTTGTTAAATCTGTGACCGGTGATGCTCCGGTTTTCGTGCCGGAGACACTGCCATGTCCAAAAGCCCTCGTCCGAACAAAGCGCTCGACCGTGATCTGAGAAGTCGCGTCTACCTGGAAGATGCCAATGCGGCCATTCGTAGGCCTTTGGTGGCTCCTGCGTTGGCCGGATTGTTCATTTTGATTGCCGTGCTTGCGGCGGCGGCCGTGTTTGGAATGGCGGACCAAGGCATTATTATCGCGGTTGCGGCTGGGTTGGGCGCGTATATGGCGCTGAATATCGGGGCAAATGATGTCGCCAACAACGTCGGGCCAGCGGTTGGCGCGGGTGCATTGTCCATGGGCGGCGCGCTGATTATTGCTGCCATCTTCGAAAGCGCGGGTGCGCTGTTGGCAGGCGGTGACGTGGTTGGAACAATTTCCAAAGGCATCATTGATCCAAGTGCAGTGGGTGAGCCGCGTGTGTTCATCTGGGCGATGATGGCGGCACTGATCGCCTCTGCGGTCTGGGTGAACTTGGCGACTTGGATCGGTGCGCCTGTTTCTACGACCCATTCTGTCGTGGGCGGCGTTATGGGGGCAGGGATCGCGGCGGCAGGGTTTGCGGCGGTGAACTGGCCCACAATGGGCAAAATCGCCGCAAGCTGGGTGATTTCACCAATGCTGGGTGGCCTGATTGCCGCGCTTTTCTTGTGGTTTATCAAGGCGCGTGTGTCCGATCAAAAAGACAAAATCGCGGCAGCACGGCGCTGGGTTCCCGTGATGATTGCCATTATGGCAGGGGCGTTTTCGGCTTATCTGGCGGTGAAAGGCGTGAAAAAGATCATTAAGATTGATCTACAAACCGCCATTTTGATCGGGTTTGGCATGGCGGCGCTGTTCTATTTTGTGTCCCGTCCGATGATCCAACGTCAGTCCGAGGGCAAAGCGAACACAAAAGAAACCGTTCGTGGCTTGTTTACCATCCCGATGATCTTTTCTGCGGCGCTGTTATCTTTTGCGCATGGCGCGAACGATGTGGCGAACGCGGTTGGCCCACTGGCAGCGATTGTGCACACGGTTGAGGCAGGCGATGTGCTGGCCAAAGTGTCCATCCCGATCTGGGTAATGGTTGTCGGGGCGTTTGGCCTGTCTTTCGGCCTGTTGTTGTTTGGCCCGAAGCTGATCCGAATGGTGGGTCAACAGATCACCAAGCTGAACCCTTTGCGTGCGTATTGCGTGGCGCTGTCTGCCGCGATCACTGTGATTGTGGCTAGCTGGTTGGGGCTGCCTGTAAGCTCGACTCACATTGCCGTTGGGGCCGTGTTCGGCGTTGGTTTCTTCCGCGAGGCACATTGGCGCGTCACCACGAACAACAGTTACGTGGCCGAGGTTGTGGCAGAAGAGGCCGCCAAGTCTGACAAGAAAAAGCGCAAGCACCGCAAATTGGTCCGTCGTTCCCATTTCCTGACCATCATTGCTGCTTGGGTCATTACGGTGCCAGCAGCGGCGGTTTTGTCTGGCATGGTGTTCTTGCTGCTGAATGCGTTTTCTGGATAATTCCGTTTGTTCGCAATTCGTTACTTTCGTTTTGTGATGGGGCGCAGTAAAGGTGGCTTTCTGAATTAAAGCCACCCAGTAGCGATTTCCTTATGCCCAATACCCGCCGTTCTGATTGCCCTTTGTCGTGTTTCTTGGATGAATGGGGGGACAAGTGGACCTTTGTGATTTTGCGCGATGTTTTGGCTGGCCCACTGAAGTTCAGCGGCTTTCTGGACAGCGCAGAACCGTTGCCCACGAACCTGCTGTCGAACCGCTTGGCTCGGCTGGTTGAAAGCGGGTATCTGCGCAAAATCCAATACAGCGAAAAACCCAAACGGTTCGAGTATGAGATTACGGATGCAGGGCGCAGCCTTGTGCCGATCATGCAGGCGATGGTGGCCTGGGCAGAGGTGCATTTGGATGGTTTGGGGGACGTTCCCAACGAACTGGCAGGCAAGAAGCCGAAGATGAAACCAAAAGCAAAAGCTGAAAAACCTGCACCGCCTGTCACGCAAGGCGCGTTTGATTTTTAACGCAAAAGGGCCGCAGATCACTCTGCGGCCCTTTGCAGTTCTGGTGTGTCAAACTTACCCAAACACTTCGGTCAGTGCCTTGTCCATCGCGCCTGTGATGTGGTCGATGTCGTCGTTGGTAGAGATCAACGCAGGGGACAGGCACAGCGTGTTGTTGAGGCCGGGCAAGGAGCGGTTGGTCATGCCAATGATTACGCCTTGGGCCATACAGTTGGCGACCACGGCTGCGACCATTTTCTCATCCGCTGCTTCGCGTGAGTCGCGGTCTTTGACCAGCTCGGCGCCAAGGAACAGGCCTTTGCCGCGTACTTCGCCGATGACGGAATGTTTGTCCATCAGCTCACCCAGTTTACCAAGGCAATATTCACCCACGTCGATGGTGTTTTGCAACAGGCCTTCTTCTTCGATGATCTTCATGTTTTCGATCGCTGCCGCAGGGCCAGCGGCGCAGCCGCCGAATGTAGACACATCGCGGAAATAGGACATTGGATCGTCTGCGTTGTCTTTGAACATGTCAAACACGGCTTCTGTGGTTACACAGCACGAAATCGCCGCATAACCAGAGGCCACGCCTTTCGCCATGGTCACGAAGTCTGGCTGGATGCCATAGTGCTGATAGCCGAACCATGTGCCTGTACGGCCCACGCCGCAGACAACTTCGTCGATGTGCAGCAGGATTTCGTACTTTTTACACAGCTCTTGGATGCCTTCCCAATAGCCTTTTGGTGGAACGATGACGCCGCCGCCCGCTGTGATCGGCTCTAGGCAGATTGCACCGATTGTGTCTGGGCCTTCGCGCAGGATCACGTCTTCGGTCGCTTTTACACAGGCTTCGCCGTATTGCTCGGCAGTGACGCCGAACTGGTTACGGTATTCAAGGCAGTGGGGCACTTCGACAAAGCCGGGTGTGAACGGGCCGTATTGGGCGTTGCGCTCTGGCTGACC
>CALLAV010000335.1 GCA_938001995.1 uncultured Amylibacter sp.
CAGGGACAGCCTATCGTCGAATGGAAGGGGTGGAGCATAACGTGATCAACAACGGCGCATCACCCATGCGTTTTGTTGAGGTGGAACTCAAATAGACGTTATTGATCCAGTGGCGGGCAGTTTTCCATGCCCGCGCGGTACAAACGGAAGGTGGTGAATCCATCGGTTTTGTCTTTGACAAACCGCACATCCGTTTCGGTTCCGTCACATCCACCTGACACGATAAACCCTTCTGTTTTCAGCAAAATTGTATCTTCACTGCGCCATGAAATTTCGGCTCGCCCGCCATCACATTCCACACCACAAAAATGCGACCCGCCGTAGGATGAGCAATACAATGTCTGCGTGAACTTGGTCGGACCATCGGTGAAATAGGCGGTCACATCGCCCCATTCACCGGTGTTCGATTTGTCAGTGGCTCGGCCCGCAAAGCGAATGGCGATGCTGCGCAAAACTTGGTTTGGCTGATCTTTCAAATGACCCGCCGAATAGTGCCGCGCAAAGCAGCTTTGCTGGGCAAAGGCAGGCAGCCCCAGCGCGACAAGTGCCGCGCCAAGGAATGTTGTTTTCAGGCCGATCATTTCGCCGTGATGCGACCGTCGAGGTAAGGTTTGTAATCCCCTGATTTCGCCATGTATTCCGCCAAGACATCCGCCACATCAGGGCCGTAGTCATAGGCGTTTTTGGCATCGCGGAACATTTTGTAGCCATCACCGCCGCCACGGACATAGTTGTTGGACACAACGCCGTAGGTTGCGGCGGGATCAATCGGGGCAAACCCGTCGTCCGTTGCAACCATCACATCAGAAATGCGGCCTTCGCCTGCTGCCACTTTGATATCCCATGAGTATTTCAAGCCTGCCACCTGTGGGAAACGGCCTTTGACCTCTTCCACTTGGCTGACACCGTTTTCCAATGCGTCAATGATCGTCTGGCCCGTCACTTGGAACGTAGAAAGCGTGTTCTGGAACGGCAGCACGGTCAGCACTTCGCCCATAGTCACATCGCCCGCATCAATAGAGGCCCGCAACCCGCCAGAGTTGGCGATGGAAATGCTGATGCCTTGATCTTTCACACGATCCAGCATGGCATCCGCGACCAGATTGCCCATGGCACATTCTTGGATGCGGCACACAGCGCGGTCGCCTTCAATGGCTGCGGCAGCGCTGGCCACGACTTTGTTGCGGATTTCATCAAGTGGCGCAGCGGCCTCTGCTATGCGTGCTTTGGTGGCCTCATCCTCTGTGACAGTGCCGTCCATCACCAGCGGTTCACCCGCCGCAGCCGTGATTTCGCCCGCGTCATTGAAGGTGACGTTCAATTCACCAAGGAATTTACCATAGGCATAGGCCTGCACAATCGCCGTTGAGCCAACCATTGTGGGGTAGGGACCCACCGCGCGCTCGTTGGTGTTTGACAACAGTGTGTTCGAATGCCCGCCAACGATCACGTCTACACCCGTCGTTTCGGCGGCTACCTTTTGGTCAACCCCGTACCCAGAGTGTGACAGAACGATGATTTTGTTCACACCGTCTGCGGTCAAGCGATCCACTTCGCCCTGAACTGCGCTTACAGGATCGGTGAATGTGATATTGTCACCGGGGGATGCCAATTCATCCGTGTCTTGCGGTGTCAGCCCGATCAGGCCGATCTTTTCACCGCCCCGTTCAATCACGGTGGATTTTGCTAGTTTGTCCGCCAGAATTTCCTCGCGGCTAACATCGGCGTTGGACATCAACACGGGGAAATCCACCGCATCCATGAACCCGCGCAGCACTTCGGGGCCGTCGTCAAACTCGTGGTTGCCCACCGTCATGCCGTCATAACCCATTTTGTTCATCATCTCGGCGGCCAGTTTGCCTTTGTAATAGGTATAAAACAGCGAGCCTTGGAACTGGTCTCCGCCATCCACAAGGATCGAATTGTTTGATCGTTTGCGTGCGTCTGCAATGGCCGTCACCAATCGCGCCGAGCCGCCGAAACATTTGCCTTCTGCGTTGTCTTCCGCGCCACAGCCGCTGTCGTATTTGCTGATCGGCTCAAAGCGTGAATGGAAATCGTTGGTGTGTAAAATGGTCAGCGAATAATCCGCTGTGGCAGCGGTCGCCGTTAGCGCCAGTGCTGAAATCGTGGAAAGAAGTTTAGCAGTCATGGGGCAGCTCCTGTTGGGGTTTCATTTGGCCGCGCAGCAGATGCGCCGCGAATATCATAGGGTGAGTTTTGAGCGCGTGTGCCAAGGTGTCAAGGTTTCCCTTGGGTTGAGCCACGCAAAGCGGCGTTTTGCGCCTTTTCATAGGGGCGTTCATGGGGTAGCAACGTATTTAATGGCGTTAAGACCATGTTTTGAATGTTGAGGGGCAAAGTGCGGTGCGTATCTTAATTACGAACGACGATGGAATTGAGGCAGAGGGTTTGGCCGTTCTGCATGAAATTGCCTGCGCCATTGCTGGTGAAGAAAACGTCTGGATCGTGGCCCCTGCGTCAGAACAATCTGGTGTGGGCCACTGCATTTCCTATTCCAACCCCGTTCAGTTGATCCAGCATGGCCCGCGTAAGTTTGCTGTCACAGGATCCCCAGCGGATTGCGTGCTGGCGGGCCTGTTCGAGGTGATGAAAGACACTCCGCCTGATCTGGTGCTGTCTGGTGTGAATCGGGGCAACAACGCGGCGGACAATACGCTGTACTCAGGGACCATCGGGGCCTGTATGGAAGCGGTGCTGCATCACGTGAAATCCATCGCATTGTCCCAATACTATGGACCCAAAAACAGAGACTTAGCCGACAGTTTTGAAGCGGCTCGCACCGCTGGCGTTGATGTGGTGCGCAAGCTAATCGAACACGCACCGTGGCACGAAGGCCCTTATGAATTGTTCTACAACGTGAACTTCCCACCCTGTTCGGGGGCCGAGGTCAAGGGCGCGAAAGCGGTGGCGCAGGGCTGGCGAGAAGATGTAGAATTTAGTGTGGCCCCGCATATGCAGGGCATGAAGAAATTCCTGTTTATCCAAGGCGGTCCACAGGATCAGCCAACGGCGCCCGGCACGGATGTGCATGCGAACCTCAATGATTATGTATCTGTAACCCCAATGCGAGTTGACCTAACTGCCCACGAAAAACTGGGGCACCTACAAGAGATTTTCGACTGATGGTTGATGCGCAAACCAAAATGCAATTCATGTTCGCCCTTAGGGCAGCAGGGGTGACGGACACCAAAGTTCTTGAGGCGATGGAGAAAGTACCGCGCCATGAATTCGTGCAGGGGCATTTTGCGCCTCGTGCCTATGAAGACATGGCAATCCCGATTGCCAGCGGCCAAACGATCAGCCAGCCCTCGATTGTCGGGAAAATGACGGCAGCGTTGGATGTGGGCGCGCGCGACAAGGTTTTAGAGGTCGGTACGGGCTCTGGCTATCAAGCGGCGATCCTGTCCCATTTGGCGCGGCGTGTGTACACAATCGAACGTCATCGCGGCCTTGCGCGGGATGCGCGGCGCTTGCTTGACGGGATGCGTTTGGTCAATGTGATCGTGATGACAGGGGACGGCAGTCAAGGGCTCGAGGATCAAGCCCCCTTTGATCGTATCCTTTTAACGGCTGCGGCCGAAGACCCGCCAGCAAATCTCTTGGCGCAATTGCGTGTGGGCGGTATAATGGTCTTGCCCGTGGGGCAAACGGATGCGGTTCAACATCTGATCAAAGTCGAAAAAACCGAAAATGGCTTTGAATACACAGAGTTAGAGCCCGTTCGATTTGTGCCATTGGTAGAAGGGGTTGCGCAGGAACCCTAAACGATAAGCCCGAAAATGGGCAATGATTGAGGTAGCAGTATGGTAATTGGATTCCCAAAAATGCGCAAATCTGCGCTTATGCTGACAGGTGGCATGTTTTTGCTTACGGCCTGTGGCGATGGTTTTGATCTTGGCAATCTAAGCGAACGTTTGGATCGGCGCCCCACCACAAGTGGTGCGGAACAAGGCAATGCGGCCCCGCGCCCCAAACCCGACAGCCGTGGTCTAATCACCTATCCGAATTATCAGGTCATCGTTGCGCGTCGCAATGACACCATGAACGACGTGGCTGGTCGCGTTGGTATGACTGGCGCGGAACTGGCCCGTTTTAATGGACTACCCGCCAATTATTTGCCCCGCTCGGGCGAGGTTCTGGCCCTGCCAAAAGGCACGGTAATCCCTGTTGAAGCCTCTGAGATCGCATCAAATTCGAGCGGTGAGACAAGTTCAAACAGTCTTGAATCCATCGCCCAGACCGCGATTGGTCGGGCAGGGGATACAACGCCCAAAGTAGCCGTGCAACAAGGCCCCGAGCCGATCCGCCACGTGGTTGAACCAGGTGAAACGATCTATTCCATCGCCCGTCTGTACCGCGTGTCTGTACCGTCTTTGGCCAGTTGGAACGGTCTTGGCAAAGACCTTGCTGTGCGCGAAGGTCAGCGTTTGTTGATCCCTGTTGTAGAGGACGGCACACCTAAAGAGCAAACTCAGGTGGCTGTTGCGGAACCTGCACCTGGTCAAGGATCGGTCACGCCGATCCCACCAAGCGCGGTTGAACCCCTTCCTGACAAAGTCGAAGAATCCGTTGTTCCAGAAAGCCCAAATCTGGTCGAGGATCGCACCCCCGTTGGCGCATCGCGCAAGTTGTTGCGTCCTGTGTCTGGCAACGTGTTGCGCGGATATTCCAATAAACCGGGTGGCAATGAAGGTCTTGATATCGCCGCTGGCAAAGGCACCTCGGTAAAGGCTGCCGAAAACGGTGAAGTGGCGTTGGTATCGTCGGCGGGTGGCAACACAAAGATTGTGCTGATCCGTCATGCAGATAACCTTTATACGGTCTATTCCAACAAACCGGGTGGCAATGAAGGTCTTGATATCGCAGCCGGCAAAGGCACCTCGGTAAAGGCTGCCGAAAACGGTGAAGTGGCGTTGGTATCGTCGGCGGGTGGCAACACAAAGATTGTGCTGATCCGTCATGCGGATAACCTTTATACGGTCTATTCTAACGTGTCCGAAGTCGCCATTTCCAAAGGCCAATCGGTCAGCCGTGGCCAAAGCATTGCCAAAGTGGCAGGCGGCAGCCCAGCGTTCTTGCACTTTGAAATTCGACGTGGGACCGAAAGCGTGGACCCAACGCCTTACTTCTAAAACCTGCGCCGCCAATTTGTGTTTTTCTGGATTGTAGTCCCGCAATAGATGGGTCATTCTTTGGATGTATTTTAAAGAAAAAGGAAAGATACAATGATTAGAACAGCATTGATTACATGCGCTTTGGCAGTGTCCCTATCTGGGACTGCAGCCCTTGCTGGCAACAAAGGAATGAAGAACGCGGCCGGCGACAAGATTAAAATTGCTTGCACGAGCGGGAGCTGCACGGTGAAAACCAAGATGGCAGAGACAAAGAAGTATGTGTCCACTGAGAAAACAAAAGGCGGGACCAAAAACTACAATGCGTTGGTTGCAAAGTACAAAGGTCTCGGTTTTAAATAGGGTCATCCAAAGCGATTACAGTTGAGGATACGAAAACGCCGACCATTGGGTCGGCGTTTTGCGTTCTGGGTTAGGCCAGTTGGCCGTCTGCTGTGATGCGGGTTTTCCCACCGAGCCATGGATGCAGCGCCGTGGGCAAATCTACGGAGCCATCAGCTTGTTGGCCGTTTTCCAGCACTGCAATCAGGCAGCGCCCGACCGCCAAACCAGACCCGTTTAGGGTATGCACAAACTCTGGCTTCTTTTCGCCTGCACGTTTGAACCGAGCGTTCATGCGGCGGGCTTGGAAATCACCTGTGGTCGAAACCGAAGAAATTTCGCGATAGGCGTTTTGGCCTGGCAGCCATGCTTCGATGTCAAAGGTGCGACGTGCGCCAAAGCCCATGTCGCCTGTGCACAGAACAACCGTTCTGTAAGGAATTTCCAGACGTTCCAGAATATCTTCGGCACAGCGCAGCATACGTTTTTGCTCTGCATCGCTGTCTTCTGGCAGGGTAACGGACACCATTTCCACTTTTTCAAACTGGTGCTGACGTAGCATGCCTGATGTGTCGCGCCCCGCGGACCCTGCTTCAGAGCGGAAACACAGCGAATGCGCAGTGTAGCGGCGGGGCAGATAGCTTTCTTCCATAACGTGACCCGCAGCAATATAGGTCAGCGGAACCTCGGATGTTGGGATCAGCCACATGCCTTCTTCGGTGCGATAGCTGTCTTCGCCGAATTTTGGCAGTTTGTCTGTGCCATACATGGCCTCGTCACGCACCATGACAGGGGTGTTCACCTCGGTCAGGCCGTTTTCTAGCGTATGAATATCCAGCATAAATTGCGCCAAGGCACGGTTCACGCGGGCCACGGCGCCAGACATCAGCACGAAGCGACTGCCAGAGATTTTTGCAGCCGTTTCAAAATCCATTCCGCCTTTAACGGCAGGAATGTCGAAATGCTCCAGCGCATCCGCAATATCGCGTGGGGTGCCCCAGCGATTGATTTCCACGTTGTCGTTTTCATCCGCACCTTCTGGAACATCGTCCGCTGGCAAGTTCGGAATTTCAGCAAGCATATCTTGCAGGCGTTCGTCTTCGTCTTTGGCTTCGTCTTCCAAAATGCCGATTTCGGCTTTTTTGTCAGCAACGAGTGCGCGCAGACGTTCAAACTCGTCTTCTAGTCCTTGCGCTTTTGCGGCGCCGACTTGCTTGCTGGCCGCATTGCGATCCGCAAGAGCGGTTTCAGCAGCGGTAATCTTGGCGCGACGCAAGGCGTCGATTTCGAGGATTTGGGACGACAGCGGTGCCAATCCACGTTTTGCCAGTGCGGCATCAAACCCTTCGGGGTTGTCACGGATCAGTCGAATGTCATGCATT
>CALLAV010000336.1 GCA_938001995.1 uncultured Amylibacter sp.
CACAACCGCGCAGCGATTGAGGCGATGAAGGCCTGCGAAGTCATCGTCGATTGCACGGTTGAGGGCATGATCCATTCTCCTGAATGGCCAGAAGTTGACTCTGCGGGCGCACGCATATTGGTTGTCACCAACGAACACCCCGAAATTTTGGAACGCACCGAACCCTTTGCAGAACTGGGACCAAAGGTCGATCTAGGGGTTCAGATGTTAAACGAAGCCCGCGAAATGCGGGTCACGTCAAATGCAGGCACGGACCTGATCGTAGACCTGAGCGACGCGCCCTGCGGTGGCACTGCGGGCTTTGGCACGACTCCTGGGCATGTGGCGCATTGGCCGGGGGGGCTTTGTCTCGCGTTTCCGGGCAAGAACTGTGTGAACGGGCGCATTGTGATGGATGTGGGAGATATGAACCTGACATTCAAAACCTACCTCAGTAGCCGGATTGAATTCACGATCGAGAATGATTTTGTCACGGAAATCAAAGGCGACGGTATCGATGCCGAACATTTCCGCGAGTACATGGCTGCATGGGACGATCCCAAAGCCTATGGCATGAGCCATGTGGGTTGGGGCATGAACCCGCGCGCGAAATGGGTCAGCGGTGCGCTCTATGACAAGCGCGATATGCAGGGCGTGGAATTTCGTGCTTGGGCTGGGAATTTCCTTTGGTCCACAGGCGCAAACCAATACGCCGACCGCTTTACCGAAGGCCATTTCGACCTGCCCATGCGCAACTGCACCATCGCGCTAGATGGCAGGATCGTCGTCAAAGATGGCGCCCTGCAAGGAGACCTTGTTCTATGAGCACACCCGCCGATTATTATGATCTGAACCGCGTCCGCCCCGAAGTTCTGGCTGTGCTGACCAAAGTCAACGCACTCGGCCCAAGGTTTGCAGACCGCGCGTTTGCCATTGATACTGCTGCCAGCTTTCCTGTGGAAAATTACAAGGACCTTGCCGCTGAAGGATTGATGACACTAACGGTGCCAGAAGAGTTTGGCGGCAACGGATTCAGTCTTGGTGAATACGCCATGGTCGGCGCCGAGATTGGCAAATACTGCGGTGCCACGGCCCTGACTTTCAATATGCACAACTCGTCTATGATGTGGTCGCGGTTTATGTACGAATTGCCCCACTTGACCGACGCAGATCGCGCCGCATTTGCGCCTTTGCGCGAACGCCAATTCCGCCGCGCGGTGAAAGAGCAGGGTATTTATTCGCAACCGATTTCAGAAGCAGGGCAAAACTGGACGTCAAAGCCCGCGCAGACTGAATGTCACAAGGTGGATGGCGGCTGGAAGATCAATGGTTTCAAGAAGTTCGCGTCCCTTGCGGGGTATTGCGATTACTATTCCATCGTTTGCACAGAACGCTTTGAAGGGATCGAACCACGCCACGAAGATACGATGATATTCGTCGTTCACAAGGATGCGGCCGGACTAGAGGTGAAGGGAGATTGGGACCCTTTGGGCATGCGTGGTACGAACTCGCGTGATCTGATCCTAAAGGATGTTTTTGTATCTGAAGACGACCTGATGATGCCACCCGGCATCTTTATCAAAACCTTGCCGCATTACCCTCATATGATGGCCACGCTGTCGCCGACCTATATGGGTGTGGCGCAGTCGGCCTATGATTTTACCGTGGCCTATTTGCGTGGCGATCTGCCAAACCAACCCCCTGTAGATCGGCGCATGTTCACCACGAAGCGGCTGGCGGTGGGTAAGATGTATTCTATTTTGGCACCCGCCCGTGCGCTGTGGTGGCAAGCCTTTTCAGAAGCGCAGGGCTTTCCATCCCAAGCGCAGGTTTTGCGCATGTACGCAGCGCAATATACGGTGATGGAAGCCGCCCAAGAGATCGCAGCGCTCGCAATTCGAACATGTGGTGGGCAAGCGATGCTGAAGTCCTTGCCCCTTGAACGGATCTATCGGGACAGCCGCTGTGGCGCGTTAATGTTGCCCTATACCTCTGAAATCATGGAGGATTACATGTCTGTGCTGACTTTGTACGATGTGGACGAGCTGGATAGCGCACCAGGGGATGAACTGGGCGCGCGGTCTTCTTTGTGGCGCGGGCCAGAACACCCACCCATCGCGGCGGAGTAATCCGCGTGGTCGAGAAATCTGTATCTGTTTCTAAGGAAATTGCGGCCCCGCCAGAGGCTGTTTGGTCGGTCGTGCGCGACTTTTCTGCGCCCTGGCATCCAGCGATTGCGACAATGCGGGCGGACCCTTCGAACGGGCATCTTATCCGTGTTTTCACTGTGCACGGAGAGGCGACGGAATATCGTGAGCGATTGACGTGGCTTAGCGAAAGTGATCGCAGCATGGGCTACACCCATGTCGCGGGAATTGCAGGGGCGGACGCATATAATGCGACGCTGAAAGTGGCGCATAGGGATGGCGGTTCGGTCGTTACAATGTCCGCAGAGTTGAGCGCGCCAGAGCCAAGAGCCACCGAGATTGCCACAGGAACTGAGGCAATTTTTGAGAGCGGTTTGGCGGCGCTAGTAGGTTTGGTGGCGCCTGACGTGCTGACACAACAGATCGGCCACAGCCCACGCCTTGCGATTTCCAACACATCGCATCCAACATCTGACACGCTGGTTTTGTTCTTACATGGTATCGGCGGGAGCCGCCACAACTGGACCCGCCAGATGAAAGCGCTCGCGCCATATTGCAATAGTGCGGCGCTGGATTTGCGGGGATATGGGGACAGCACTTTGGGTTCAGCGCAGTCCGAAGTTGAAGATTACTGCAACGATATCAATGCTGTGGCTAAATTTTTGGATGCAAAACACCTGATCCTTTGCGGATTGTCTTACGGCGCTTGGATCGCAACGTCCTATGCCATGCGATATCCGCACCGTCTGTCTGCGCTTGTACTGGCAGGCGGGTGTACAGGTATGTCCGAAGCCGACGAAAGCGTTCGACGTGCCTTTCGCGACGCCCGTGAAAAACCATTGCACGACGGCAAAACACCTGCGGATTTTGCGATGGATTTGATCCCA
>CALLAV010000337.1 GCA_938001995.1 uncultured Amylibacter sp.
GACCGCGCCACGGTAAAGCGGATCGAGCATTTGGTGAATATTTCGGAGTACAAACGGTTTCAATCTGCGCCGGGGCCAAGGTTGACGCATAAGGCGTTTTGGTTGGATCGGCGGTATCCGATTGTTAATCGCTGGCGGGATAACGGTTAGGTAATGGGGCTTCGAACGCTCTCGGGCTTTGGCCTATGATAGGGAGCGTTTGTGAGCAGTAGGAGTGCAGCCAAAGCCCTGCCGCTACTCTAAGCAGTACTTTTAGCTTGGCCTGATGGCCAAGCGGTTGGTGTTTGGTTTGACCTTTTAAGGCTTTGATTTCAGTCGTTCTTTGAAATCTCGCTCCACATCCTTACCCAATTTGATGTTTTCACATAGCCAATTTATTTTGGCCTCAACATCCTTGGTGATGGATTCTTTTTTCAATTTTTCCGATAGAAGAAAAAGATAGGAGTTTTTAAATCCAGCCATAACAGGAACAACACTGGCTGGAGCCTTCCTTTCCATGTTTTTTGGATTGTCAGAAAAAGGAAAATTCCATGCGTAAAAGGCATCCTCCAAGGTTTCACCCATTACGGAAAAGTTGCCGTTTGGAATTTTAAGTGGGCGAAACTGACTGTCTGGAAGTTCGCGTATTAGATCGCGATAGGTTTTTCCGAAGTGGTCCTTGTAGTTTTCATGAGGGAAGTGCTCACCTACTATCCAGTCTAAACCAATGGTACGCCTTCTGAGCTCGAAAACTAGTTGATCTAGTTTGAAGAGGTCCCCTCGCTTATTGGCGTATGATAAAAGACCATATCGACTGTCAGGATGACCCATTTGGTTAATTCTCTCAATAAATTGCCCTAAGGGTGCGTCACTCCAAAACTTTTCATCGAGTTTTTCGGGTTTTTTGGTGGTTTTAACCGATACATCTTGGAAGACTTCTAAATGCTTCTCCCAAAGGCATTTAAGGTTATGACCGTATCCTTGTTTTATCGAAACACCGTTTAAAACAAGACCTGCCTTCAAGAGTTTCTCAACGCATTGTAAGGACTGCCACCAAAATTCTTCGTACAAACCGTTGATTAAAGAAAAACGGGCTAAAAAGTAGTTTTGGTCGGAAGGGGCGACAAAAAACTGATGAGCAAAGACTGATTGGAAATGCACTAAATTGGTATCTAACAAACGATTTGTTCTCCTAAAAAATGTAAGTCGGTTGATTGGCGTCGATCATTTCCACCGTGGCGCACGCCACCCTGCCTTCACCGCTTCTTCTTCATCACAAAACCACCGCTCGCCTTTGCTCGTGTTGATCTTCGTGCGCGAATACCACTTGCTCCACGGTGGGTGGTAGATTTTGCCGTTGGCTGAGATGTTGCCTTTGATGGGGCAGCCGTTGGGGGATTTCTGTTCTGCGTCGGCCCAGCGGGTTTCGCGGTAGATCCATGCGGGTTGGCTGTCACCGCGCCAGATGCCGCGTTTTTTGGTTTGGGCTTCGATTTGCAGGTATTCGTATTCGTCCGAGAATTTGAGGAAGGCCCAGGCCATGCCTTGGCGCACCATGGCGGCGGCAATGTCGCGCCCGCCTGCGTAACAGCGTGCGATATCTCGGCCATAGCTGTCGGTTGCGAGCGTTTTGCAATGCACGGTCGCGCCGTTGGTTAAATCATAGAGCGCGTTGGTGGCCGCGTCCCCGCAGGCCCAGTCTTTGCCCCGTTCGGTTTTGCATTTTTGTGCCGCTTCTGGAGCATCAATCCCGTTGATGCGATAGCGCGTGCCATCCACGTCGAGCGTGTCGCCGTCCACGATCAGCACGACATTGGCGAAGGCTGGACCCATGAGAAGGGTCAGCGCGAGGAGGGCCTGTTTTATCATCTGCTGCTCTGCTGTTGTTAACGAATTGTTAGCAGAACGTTCCGCGAACTTTAACCTTTTATTTACGTTTGGGTTAATAAGGTGGGGGCCTTGGCCTTTGACGGAAAGGAGAGTATGAGGAGCGCAAATTCCTCAATCAGAGTGTATCCAATGACGACGACCCGTTTTGCGCCTTCTCCCACTGGTTTCCTGCATGTAGGGAACCTGCGGACCGCTGTGTTCAACTATTTGATCGCGCGACAGGCGGGCGGTGAGTTTATCCTGCGCCTTGATGATACGGACCCAGAACGGTCTACGCAGGCTTTTGCGGATGCGATCAAGGAAGATTTGGAATGGCTGGGCCTGACGTGGGACCGTGTTGAAACACAATCTGCGCGGCTTGATCGCTACAACGCGGCGGCGGATGAGTTGCGCAAAAAAGGCAGGTTTTATGAGGCGTTCGAGACGCCAGTAGAGCTGGATTTGAAGCGGAAGAAACAGCTGAACATGGGCAAGCCGCCTGTATATGACCGATCTGCGCTGGCGCTATCAGACGATGAACGTGCGGCTTTGAAGGCCGAACGGGATGGGCATTGGCGGTTCAAGCTGGATCACGAACGGATTGAATGGACAGACGGCATTTTGGGCGATTTGTCCATTGATGCGGCCTCTGTTTCTGATCCTGTTCTAATCCGTGGCGACGGGCAGTTTTTGTACACGCTGGCGTCGGTTTGTGATGATGTGGATTTCGGGATCACCCATGTTGTGCGCGGGTCAGATCACGTGACAAACACGGCGACGCAGATTCAGATTATTGAGGCGCTGGGCGGATCGGTTCCAAACTTTGCGCACCATTCTCTGCTGACAGGCCCGCAGGGTGAGGCGTTGTCAAAACGGCTCGGCACGCTGGCGTTGCGCGACTTGCGTGAAGCTGGGATCGAGCCGATGGCACTGTTGTCGATGATGGCGCGGTTGGGGTCCTCTGATCCGATTGAATTGCGCTCTTCCATGGACGAATTGGTCGAGGGATTTGATCTGTCTGCGTTTGGGGCGGCACCGACGAAGTTTGATGTTGAGGATTTGAAACCGCTGACGGCGAAGACTGTGGCGGCGTTGTCGGTTGAAGATATGTCCGATGCTTTGGCCGAGTTGGGTGTTCCTAGTGATATTGCCCCTGCATTTTGGGATGTGGCGAAAGAGAACATGGCGACCCGTGCAGATGTCACCACATGGTGGGCGCTGTGCCGTGATGGGGCCACTCCACTGATCGCGGATGAGGATGCGGAGTTCGTGGAAACGGCCAAAGGATTGTTGCCAGATGCGCCTTGGGACGATCAGAGTTGGGCGGCTTGGACATCCGCAGTGAAAGAGGCCACCGGTCGCAAAGGGCGTGGGCTGTTCATGCCGTTGCGCAAGGCGCTGACGGGAATGGAACACGGGCCTGATATGTCCAAGCTGATGCCGCTTTTGCAAAAGGTGAACCTGTAAAACCTGTGCCCGATGTGGCGTTGGATTTTGGATATTTAGATCAAGAAAAAGGCCAAGGTTGTGTGTTCGGTTCCGGGCGCGGTTGATCTAGGTTGGGTGGATTACCATCGCTCCCACCATCGCGATGTGGTCGTCGGCGAGCTTGGTTTCCGCTGCGGATAGGATTTGTGCGCGTGGATAAATTGGTGCGCTGCGGTCGTTCAAGATCGGCGTGTCCCAGCCAGTGGTGGATCGGAAAAAGTCGCGCACGCCGTCGGGGCCGTAGACAGTGTTGAACCCTTGCACAACACAATCGAGATAACTTAGAAGCACTGGTTTGCCGCTGCCCACAGGAGCCATAGCCTGCGGTTTGGCTTGATAGATCGTGATGCCTTCAAAGCCAGAGGCGTCAAGGATTTGGCGGTCATAAGCCGCTTCGCGTTCATCCAAGATGTCCCAGCCTATGGCGCCAATGTCTGCGATCAACCCTGCAATTTGGCTGAGCGGATCAGGTCGTACGGAGAGGAACGCCACGTTGCGCGTGGCAGATTGCACCCATTGACGTCTCCAGCCCCGCAACGTGGCGGGGCGGGTGTTTGGATAATCGTGCGTGGCTGCGTTCACAAGCGAGCCGTAGCCAAAAAAGCTGTCTACCATGCGATGGGCGCGCGGCGGCCTTGCGCTTTGGCGGCATCAATTTGTTTGAGCGTCGAGGACACGCGCGCAACCCGTTCACTGGAGGGTGGGTGTGTCGCAAGCAGCGCCGAAGAGCCGCCCACACGTTCGTAAACCTTTGCTCCGCGTTTGGCGTTATACCCAGAACGGTCGGTAATATGCGCCGCGATTGTGTCGGCCTGCAATTCGAACTTTTTCGAATAGCTGCGTCCACCCACAGAGCCGCCGATGTCTACGCCAACTTGCGCGTCACCCCCAGCTACAGCCACAAGAATCCCGCCTAAAACAGCGCCTGCCAGTGCGTTGGCTTGCGATTTTTCGATATGTTGTGCGATCTGGTGACCTGCTTCATGGGCAAAGACAAATGCTAGCTCGTCATCATTGTTAAAGCTGCGCAAGATATTGATGTTAAACGCAATAATAGGACGTCCATCTTTGCCGATTGTTTGGAAGGCGTTCGGCGGCAGTTTAGGATCGTTGATCACTTTGACCTGAAAATCGCAAAACGTACGCGGTTTGTTTGCGTGGATCGAACGGCAGATTTGCTCGCTTAGGGGTTCCATACGTTTGGACACGCGGCTGTAGGCAGCAAGCGCTGAATCTGCGCTGCGCACTGCGGTGAACCCCGGGCGTGATTTGCTGGGTTGTTCGGTTGTTGATGTACAGGCGGTGATGAAACCCAAAAGGGCCACGGCAATCAGTTTACGCATAAAATCCTCGGTTCTTGAGCAAGCACTTCTTCGTGCCAAAACGTTTCAGATTGTTTAGCTGCAATGACGTGAACGGGCAACGGGGCAGTGATCAAAATTGCGGGAATTGACATTTTCCGCCGAGCATCCATGCTGCGCAGCCTCTGATTTAGGGCGGAATCTGTGGGTATTAACCGATCAAGCTGGATGAAACTTGCGGCCTTTGGCGCAGGGTTGGTTGTGCTAGTTACCGCAATCTTTTGGGTTGGCTTTGCTTTCTTTTTGGTGGACGAACGCGCCAAGGCCATGGGGCGGGCGGAATTGTATCGCACGATTTTAGTGGATGCTTTGACGCGCCATGAACACCTGCCTGTTGTGCTGGCACAGGACCCTGCGGTGATGCGCGCAGTGTCAGGACAAGGGCGGGAGGGTTTGAACGCGCGGCTTGATGATTTTGCGCAAGAAGCGCAGTTGGAAGCGATTTATCTGCTCGACGAGACAGGGCTAACCGTTGCCAGTTCGAATTACCAACAGAGCGTCACATTCCTGGGGCAAAACTACGGGTTCCGCAGTTATTTTCAACAAGCGATGAACGGTGAAGTGGGCCGGTTCTTTGCCATTGGGGCCACGACGTCGCGGCCTGGGTATTTCGTCGCTGCGCCTGTGGTGGTGGATGGCAAAGTGCGCGGGGCCATCGCGGTTAAGGATGATTTGCAAGGGTTGGCGGACCTTTGGGCGTCGAGTGCGGAGAGCGTTCTGGTCAGCAATCGGGATCAGGTGGTGGTGCTGACCTCGGATCCTGCATGGCGCTATAAAACGCTGGTCCCTTTGGACGAGGTTGCGCGACAACGGGTGACGGCGGCGCGGCAGTTTGGGACGCAAACGCTCGATGAATTGGACTGGCGGAGTGACGGGCAACGGGCGGTGTTAAACGGCACAGCGGCGCTGCATGTTTCGGTAGATGTTGGCACGCTTGACTGGACGCTGCATTATTTCGCACCCGAGGCGTTGGTGCGCAATCGCGCGGCCTTTGTGACTGTTTCGCTCGGTGTGTTTCTGGCGCTGGTTTTGGCGGTGGCGTTGTTTGTCCGCTCGCAGCGGATCCGCGCAGCACTGGATAGCAGCCAAGTGGATCGACGCAAGTTGCGCCAAGCCAACAAACAGTTGGAAGCCGCGCAATTGGAATTGGAAAGAACCAGTCGGCTCGCGGCACTTGGGCAATTGGCGGCGTCGGTGACCCATGAATTGGGGCAGCCGATCAGTGCGTTGCAGACCTATTTGGCAGCGGCGCGCATAGACCCCAAAAGTGAAGATGTGCCCCAATTGATCGGGCGGCTCGACGGGATTGCGAAACGGATGGAAGCGACAACGGATCAGTTGCGGTTTTTTGCAAAGCAAGGGGGCGGCACGATGGAGCGTGTGGCCGTTGTGCCCGTGGTGACGTCGGCTTGGGAGTTGCTCTCTAAACGGGAGGTTTCGTTTGAGATAGTTGGCGATGCGCCAGATGTGGCAGCGGATCGGCATCGGCTGGAACAGGTCTTAATCAACGTGCTGCGCAATGCCTGTGACAGTCAGGCAGACCGTGTAATGGTTGTTTTGGGGCGTAGCGGCGAGATGGCGACGATACGGGTGATGGACTGGGGCGCTGGGTTGCAAGGGATGGAATTGAGCGAAATGTTTGAACCGTTCAAATCGAGCCGTGCATCGGGGGACGGCATGGGGCTGGGGTTGTCGATTTCGGCTGAGATTATCAACCAGCATGGTGGGAAAATTTGGGCAGAAGAAAATGAAGGGCGCGGTTTGAGCGTTCACATTCATCTACCGCGAGCAGGGGATAAAACATGAGCGATCCGTTTAAAATACTGATCTTGGATGATGATGCGGCCATGCGTGACGCGCTAAGCACGTT
>CALLAV010000338.1 GCA_938001995.1 uncultured Amylibacter sp.
TTGCAGATAATCATAGGCGAGGCCTTCAACCTCGGCACTGGCGGGGGCCAGATAAAACGCGCCCCAAAACAGCGGGATTTGCAACACCACCAGCAACAACCCACCAGCAAACCCAATCATCAGGCCGCGCACCAACAGCGCGCAAACCTCGCCCTGATTCTTCGCGCCGAGCGCCTGCGCGGTCAGCCCAGCCGTCCCCATCCGCAGGAACCCAAACACCCAGTAAATCGCTGTCAGAATAATCGCGCCAATGCCCACCGCTCCGATGGGCGCAGCCTGTCCCATCTGGCCGACTACGCCCGTGTCCACCGCACCAAGTATTGGAACAGTCGCGTTGGAAATCACAATCGGAAGGGCCACGTTCAAAACGCGGCGGTGGGTTAACGGCCCTTGAACGGCCGCGCTATCCATCCACGTTCAACTGCGGCATTAGGAAATGCCCCGTCGCCTGCGCATACAACTTCTCGCGGTTGTCCTGCCATGCCTCCACATGCACAGACGCATACCGCCGACCGGATCGGTTCACACGTGCGCGTGCATAACAGTCGCGCGGCAAACCAGATCGCAGGTAATCCACCGTGAAATCAATCGTCTTAGGAAGGCGCAAATACCCCGCCGCCTGAACCGCTTCCACATCGGTCTTTTCTTCTTCCAAAGGTCCCCAAGCGCGCTGCCACGCCAATTCGATCAAGGCCGCCATTTCCAAAAACGATGCGGTCGCACCGCCATGGATCGCAGGCAACACGGGATTCCCGATAATCTTGGGATCAAACGCCATCACCGCCGTCAGCTCATCGCCGCGCCGATCAAAGCTGACATTCATGAACTCAATGTATGGAACGCTGTCCACCAACACCTTCAATGCGCCATCGCGACGTTCTTTTACAGCTTGCAAAGGTTCTGGGCGTTTCATGACTTGTCTTTCTTTATGCGTGAAAACGTAAACGCACCCGTCGCACTGGCCACAGGCTTATCTGGGTTTCCGTCATGGGCAAAGGCCCGCACAAAGGCCACGGTGCGCGTCGCATTGTAAACATGTGCTTCGGTCACAATCCGTTCGCCCACTTTGGCGGGCCGCATGTATTCAATGCGCAAATCAATCGTCGCTGTGGGTTTGGCGCTGTCAGGATGCAACGAAACTGCCAACCCACAACACGTGTCCATCAACGCCGACACCGCGCCCCCATGCACCACACCCGTTTCAGGGTCCCCAACGATACGCTTATCATAGGGCATCGACATAGACGCCTCTGCCACGCCCATACTTTCCAACCGAATATCAAGCGCCGCGCAAAACGGCAGCGCCTTGATAAATTGTTCAGCAATCTTTTGCCGTTGCTCTTGTGTGATCTCTGCCATGGGTCTTGGTCTTTCGTGTGTTCCCATATCAATAGGGGGCATCCGCGCAGTCACACAACCCCTAACCCGCCCAAAACAAGCGCTATGGAAACGTTGCTTGTTTTGCTCTGCGAAACGCTGTTTCATATTGCAACCCTGCGCGGGTTTGCTAGGCTCTGCCCAAATCGACACAACTCACGGAATGCACGGAATGCCCGGCGACCGCCTGACCCTTAAAGAAATGTGCGCTAAGTTCGACGTCACCACGCGAACATTGCGCTACTATGAATATATCGAACTGCTGTTTCCAGAAAAGGAAGGCCGCACGCGATATTATGGCCCAACAGAATTTGCCCGCATGGAACTGATCTTGCGCGGCAAACGCTGGGGATTCTCGCTTGAAGAGATCCGCCAGTGGCTTGAAATGTACGACAAGGAAGACAACTCTGCGCAGTTGGAAACGCTTTTGCAAATGGCTGAACGCCAGCTCGTTGCGCTCGAATCGCAGTACGCAGAGCTGGGTGAAACACTGGTAGATCTGCGTGAAATGCGCGAACGCACCCAAGATCGAATAAAAAACGCAAAAAAATAGAAATAAAAAACCCTTGTTTATCAGGGGTTTTCCTCGTTACGTCACGTCTCTTTACGTTAACGTCATGGTCACCGCCTTGAAAACTGCTAAGTTGACGTTCACGTAAGCGTCAGTTCGAAACACTCTGTTGTATGAGGTACACCATGACCGAAGACCGCAAGACCATTCGCCAAATGTGCGAAGAATTTGACGTGACACCACGCACCCTGCGTTTTTACGAAGCCAAAGAATTGATCTCGCCGCTGCGCGAAGGTCAAAAACGCCTATACGGCAAACGCTCTCAGGCACGGCTGAAGCTGATCCTGCAAGGCAAACGCTTTGGTTTCTCTCTCGAAGAAATCCGCCAACTGCTCGACCTTTACTATATCGGCGATCAGCGACGCACCCAAATGACCAAGACCTATGATCTTGCTGTGGAACGGCTGTCGGCCATGAAACAGCAGCGCGCAGAATTGGACACAACCATCGCAGAATTTGAAAAACAACTGCAATGGGGTGCCAATTTCATCGCCGATCTCACAGCAAAAGAGGCGGCAGAATAGCCGTCTCACCTTAAGCCCCAAACCAAGACCCCAAGGAGCCACCACATGCCAACATACGCCGCCCCCACCAAAGACATGGCCTTCGTCCTGCACGATCTGCTGGGCATCGAAAAATCATCCGTTCCAGGTTATGATGACCTGACGCCAGATTTCACATCCGCCATTCTGGAAGAAGCCGCCAAAATCCACCAAGACGTGATCGCGCCCTTGAACGTGGTTGGCGACAAAGAAGGCTGTAAACTGGAAAACGGCGTCGTGCGCACGCCAACCGGCTTTAAAGACGCGTTTGACCAGTTCCGCGAAGGTGGCTGGACAGGCATTGCCTGCGAAGAAGAATTCGGGGGCCAAGGCCTGCCATATCTGATGGGCACCGCCGTAGGCGAAATGATGGTCTCGGCCAACATGGCCTTCAACATGTATCAAGGCCTGACCCACGGCGCATATTCCGCCATCCACGCCCACGGCACGGATGAGCAAAAAGCCAAATACCTACCTAAGATGGTAAGCTGCGACTGGACTGGCACCATGAACCTGACGGAGCCGCACTGCGGCACCGATCTGGGCCTGATGCGCACCAAAGCGGCGCCACAGGATGACGGCAGCTACAAAATCTCCGGCCAGAAGATTTTCATCTCCGC
>CALLAV010000339.1 GCA_938001995.1 uncultured Amylibacter sp.
GCTCGGCTTAACTTTTGGCGGGTTCAGATAGTCCGTAACCCACCACTGAAGTGTTTTGTCACAGCCGTCACCACCATTGGAAATCTGGGCAACTGTCGGCTTTTGCGTCACACACCCCTTTAGACCCTTGGGACATTTCAGACGCACATGAAAGTGTGTGTTGTGCCCGTAAAGCGGGCGAATTTTTTGCAGCCATTTACGATTGCCACGTGTGTTTTCACACAGCCAGATTTTCGCAGGGGCGGTGATAAAAATACGATCCACACGCGGGTCTTGGGCCGCGGCTTTCAGGATGTTGGCGTGTTGTTGGGACCAGTTGCTGTTCACCGTGCGCTGGCTTTTGGCACGCACATTGGTGGACGAACGACTTTCCCGCTCACCCCGTGTTAAGTTCAAACGGGTTGGTTTGTAGAGCCAGATATCTGCATCGAGACCCATCTGGTGCGATTGGTGACCCGACAACATCGGCCCGCCACGCGGTTGGGAAATATCACCAATATACAGACCCGCCCAACCCGGTTGCTGGGCTGCTTTCACGCTTAGGTCCTTAAGGAATTGAATCATTTCAGGATGCCCCCAATTGCGGTTGCGGCTAAGCCGCATAGCCTGCCACGTGGGGCCAGATTCTGGCAATGCAACGCCACCTGCAAGGCAACCTTTCGCATAGGACCCAATCGCCGCTGGGGTTTGACGGGATGCTTTGGGTTTTCCGCCAAACAGTTTGTTAGCTTTCACATCCGAAGTGCTGATGCGAACCGAAGTGCTCGGTGCAGCGACCACGGTTTGCACCTGCTTAGGTGCTTTGCGATCACTGGAGCCACAAGCGGCCAATGCTGTCAAAAGTACAATACTAAAAATGCGCATACTCAAATCCCCTAAACGATATCCCCTCAGCGGTATTCTTTCGCTGAACGGACCCAGAATAGCAGAATTAGCCCAATCGCAAAGAGCCCTATAACAGGAGACACGCCAAGGCGCTGACTTCCGCTTAATGTGGTGAACAAGTCGATCAGTCCTGGGGCAAGGAATGCTGTCGCTTTGCCCGTCATCGCATAGAGGCCATAGGCTTCAGTCATGCGTTCTGGATCGGCTTGGTCGACCATGAAGGTTCGGCTCGACGCTTGCAGAACACCCCCTGCGGCGCCAATCACACCACCCGCCAAAAAGAACAGCGTATTTGGAAGGGTGCTGCCTTCGGCCAATTGAATGCCGAACACAGATGTTTTGGACAGGCCAACCACAAGGATGCTGACCAAAATCAACGCAACAACACAAATGGTGATGACTTTCTTTGGGCCAATTTTCTGATCTAGACGGCCTCCGAAAAAGCAAAAGATCATACCAGTGATGGCCGCAAAAATCCCGAACAGGCCAATCTGGACGATATCCCATTCCAACACACCTGCAGCGTAAATACCGCCAAACGCGTAAAGACCAATCAACGCATCGCGGTAGAACATCGAAGAGCCAAGGAACAGCGCGAGGCTCGGCCGACTTGGCAATGTGCTGAGCGTTGCAACGAGTTCGCTCAGTCCCTTGGACACGCTTGGAATTAGTTTGGCGCGACGCGGTTCGTCACGTACCCACAAAAAGAAAGGGACCATGGCCAGGGCAAACCAAACCGCTGTCAATATGGCGACAAAACGTGTTCCTTCGCGTGTTTCGGGGTCCAGTCCCAATGCGGGTGCCGACCCAAGGAAGGTCACACCCTGATCATTTTCAGCGAACAACAGCAGCATAACCACCAAAGACACAACGCCGCCCAAATAGCCAAACGCCCAGCCATCGCCAGAAATTTTTCCTATCTGAGAGCGCGGCGCAAGTGTTGGTAACATGGAATTCACAAAAGTCTGCGAAAGCTCCATTCCCGCCATACCAATGGCAAAGAACAACAGAATTGGAACAATGTGTGTTGCACCTGGCACGGCTGTCCACAGATAGGCAGCGCCAACAACATACATAACTGAAAATGCCAAAATCCAAGGCTTTCGCGGCCCAGCGCTGTCGGCAATCGCACCAAAAACGGGTGACGCCACGGCCAAAAATAGACCCGTCATCCAAGTCATACGCGCCCACATGGCCTGACCCTCTACAGGATTGTCAGCGACCGATGAAACAAAGTACGGACCGAAAATAAAGGTGATGAGAAGTGTGTTGTAAGGCTGTGACGCCCAGTCGTAGAAGTACCATCCCCAAATGGACTTGCGGTTGTTTTTGGATTCCACAGAATCGCCCCTTAGTATTACTTTTTTGCGCGTTGTTACACTCGATAGAACCTATTTCAGCTTGGGCACGCAAGGAGAATCGGGGATTACGTGGCCCCTCGCAACTTAGGGTTTTGTTGACCCTCTTGTCTTAGCAACGGTCAAAGACTAGGTCTGTCTGGCAGAACAAAGGAACGTTTTCATGATCTCAGCTTTTGGTGTCGCACTCTTGGCGCTTTTGAACGTTGCGTGGTGGATTCTCATCGCACACATCATCATTGGCTGGTTGGTAAATTTTCAGGTGCTCAATTTGCAGCAACCGATTGTGGCGCAGATTTACTTTGGCCTGAACCGTTTGCTGGAACCGATTTATGCGCCGATCAGACGGTTTTTACCCAACACAGGTGCGATTGATTTTTCGCCTTTGGTGGTCTTCATCGCCATCATCTTTTTGCAGCGCATCGCCGCGCAAATGGCAAACGGGACGTTGTTCTAACTGCCAAGCTGTCCCGCCGCTGACCCCCACAACTGTTTGACGCGCGCATCGCGGCCACAGGCCTTGCGGTATTTCTTATAGGCGACTTTGCGTTGAACAAGGCCGAACCGCGTCAGGACCTTTTTGCTGCTTTTGTAGTAATCCTGATGAAACTCGTCGGCCGGAAAGAATGTACCAGCGCTAAGAATCGGTGTGACGATTTTTTGCCCCAGCGCCGATTGAGCGGTGGTTTTGGAAGCTGTGGCCGTAGATTTTTGCTGGTCTGACGTGGCAAACACCGCCGTGCGGTAACTGTCTCCGCGGTCGCAAAATTGCCCACCTGCATCAGTTGGATCCACTGTTCGCCAAAATTTGTGGACCAATGCATCATAGGACACTTTCTTGGGATCAAACACGATACGTACCGCTTCGTAATGCCCTGTGCCGCCCTTGGATACAGCCTTGTATTTCGCGGTGCTTGCAGAGCCACCAATGAATCCGCTTTCAGCTTTGATCACGCCTGGCACGGATTCAAAATCCGACTCTACGCACCAGAAACACCCACCCGCAAAGATCGCCACTTGCTGCTGCGCAAGGATCGCCTGCGCCCCAGAAACCAATATTGCACCCGCCACTACAAGCGATTTGAGCATGGCATTGATCATTGTGTTAACTCCTTGAAGGTCAGGAGTTTGATTGTATGAATCGACATCAACTACAATTAACAAGTCGGTGATCATGACACAGACGAAACGCCTTGCGATGTGGTCTGGACCGCGCAATTTGTCCACGGCAATGATGTACGCTTTCGCGCAGCGAAACGATTGCGACGTGTGGGACGAACCGTTCTATGCAGCCTATTTGACAGCAACAGGGCTCGATCATCCGATGGGCGATGCAATTATCGCGGCAGGAGAGTCTGATCCTGACGCGGTGGTGGCCAAATGTCTGAAGGCAGGGCCAACAGGTAAGCCACTGTTTTATCAAAAGCACATGACCCAGCACATGATACCCTCGTTTCATCGTGATTGGGTGCTGGAGCAAACGAACGTTTTCTTGATCCGCCATCCCGCCCGTGTTCTGGCGAGTTACGCGGCCAAAAGGGATAATCCCACGCTTGATGATATTGGGTTCAGCCAACAAGCCGAGCTCATTCATTTGGTCCTGAATGCGACAGGCCAAGCACCACTGATTGTGGACAGCGCCGACATTCGCGATAATCCAGAAGGGATGTTACAGGCGATATGCGAAGCCATTGGTATTTCGTTTGATCCCAAAATGCTGCGCTGGCCCGAAGGCGGGCACGCCCAAGATGGGGTCTGGGCACCTCATTGGTACAACGCCGTTTGGAACAGCACCCGGTTTGCGGGTCCTGAAGGTGAACTGCCCGCCGTCGCGCCGGAATTGGCGACCGTTTATAAGGACGCAAAGCGACTCTATGATCAAATGTCAGAGATGAAACTGACGCTTAACGGGCCGACAG
>CALLAV010000340.1 GCA_938001995.1 uncultured Amylibacter sp.
AGGTCCGCCATGATCCGCTCCCTCTTCGCCGCTTGCACCGCGCTCACACTCCTGACCACCCCTGTCAGCGCTCAACAAACCCTGCCCGACTACGTGATCGAGCAATACGGCCAGCCCCCGGCAATCCCAACTGGCCCCTTATCAACAGACCTGCAAAACGCTCTGCGCACAGTCTTCGACGACACGCTCGAAAACTCGCAATGGGGCCGCGACCAGACCATCGCACTCGACCTCATCACCACATCCGACGATCCCCGCCTCGCATGGATCATCGCCGACATGATGCGCTTCACATGGCGCGCAGAATTTGACAACGCGCTCGCAGACTCCGCCGCAAACCTGCTCGGTCTTGAATTCAATGGCCCCAACCGCTGGCACCAAATCACCGACCATCTGATCGCATGGGACATCCCCGCCTATCCCGATTACCTCAATACCAAACGCGCGATTTTCACACGCTTTGTCCCTGGCTGGGAAAACATCTTTCAAGAAGGTGATATCGACTGGCGCATGGTGTCTTGGGGCGGCGTCCCTATTGATGATCGGCCCTACAACCAAACCGACAAAGCCCTTAACGGCATCCCCGCCGCCGATAATCCCGAAGTCCAAACAGCCGCAGATGCCACATGGCTCAAAGACTCCGATGTCGTGTTCGGTATCGAAATCAACGGCGAAACCCGCGCCTATCCCCGTCGCATCATGGAAGTGCGTGAGATGATCAACGACACGCTCGGCGGGCGCGACCTCGGCATTCCATACTGCACCCTGTGCGGCGCGGCGCAGGCCTATTTCACCGACACCATGCCAGCGGGCGTTGACCGCCCCGTTCTACGCACAACAGGCCTGCTGATCCGTTCCAACAAGGTCATGTTCGATGTGAACACCTACTCCGTCTTTGACACGTTCCTCGGCAAAGCGGTCACTGGACCGCTGCACAAAAAAGGCATCCAACTCAAACAAGCCTCCGTCATCACCACCGACTGGGGCACGTGGAAAGCGCTCCACCCTGACACCACCGTCCTTGTCGAGGCGCTCGCCTTGGGCCGCGACTTTGATTTCCGCAACAACCGCGATGCGGGCGGACCAATATTCCCCGTCGGCGACGTGGACCCCCGCCTGCCCGTTCACGAAGACATCATCGGCGTGCTCACGCCATCTGGCAAACCAATCGCATTCCAACGCACCAAAGCTATCGCCGCGCTCAGCGCTGGCCAAGACATCATCGTTGAAAACGTGAAACTCGAACTGGTTGCAGGCGGCGTCAAAGCCGTCGATCTGAAAGGCGCAGACCTTGGCAGTCATGAAGCCTTCTGGTTCGCGTGGTCGCAGTTTCACCCGAACACACAGCTTTGGGCGCCGTAAAAGCTAGCGAACAATCCCGCGCCAAAGGCCCCGCACCAGCAGCCACAGCAAAAGCGCAACCGTGATCCAAACCAGCCCGTGTTTAAAGTAGCTTAGGTAATTACCCGTCTGCACCAGCGCATATTCCACGGGCAATGGCGTCGTGAACATCTTCCAGATCACCGCGTTTTCAGCCCAGTCAAATAGCGCTGCCATTAATGGGATAATCGCGAGCCACTTGCGTTCGGGACGTCCAATCATGCTCCAGATTACGCCACCAAATAGGCTGGAATAGACCGCGGGATGGATCAAATCCGCCATCATGATGATTTCGTAGCGTGCGCGCTCTACGGGGCCATAACCGCCTAGAATTTCGGTCACACGGGCGGCGCTATAGCCGACTTCCATGTCTAATATGGACAAACCCGTGGCCTGATCAATGTAGAATACATTCAGATAGATGACGTATGCCAGACCGATTTCCAGCAGCATCAGCAGCGAAAATACGCGGCGCACCAGCACGGTTTCGAAAAAACTCTGTAACAAAAAACTCGATCCTTTGAATGTGGATCGAGTTTTTACGAGTTTCTAGTTTTTAGCAAGCGGCGTTAGGGTCTAATTGTCCACACGGCAAATCTTTGCGCCATTGCCAGACTGGCAGTTAGACGTAAAATTACCGATCTTCTGAAATGAGCTTTCTTTCTTTTCAGACTTTTTGCTTCTGACTTTTTTGCGGATCGAAATGCCTTCTTCGTCATCGTCACCCAAAAGGCTGCTCAGAAGGTTCTTGCGCTTTTTCTTAGGTGCCTCTTTGGCTTGCTCCACCACTTCCGCATCGTCGCTGCCATCTAGCCCATCCAATAGGTTCCCCTTCGGTGAGGCTTTGGGCGCTGCTTTGACTGTGTCTTCGTTAGCAGACCCGATAACATCCGCTTCCACAGTGCTCATGGCTTGCAAACCACCATCGCCGGTATTCAGAAACGGTACAATTGCCCCCCCTTCTGGGTGGCCGGTCAGACTTGCAAATTTGAACATATCCATACCGTTCAACAGCGTTTCAACCTCGGCCATACTGGCGTTCGTAAAGATGCCGATACCTGTGTAATATCCCGTTTCGGCCGCAATATTGATCAAGTCCGTCCCAGCGTACTGGCGCGTTTTAAAACGCGCTCCTGCCAACGTAATCTCGGGGCCTTTAGAAAAGCTCCCGTTGAACAGCCAAGAATGTACAGCATTCAAAGGGTTTTTCAGCTTTTTGTTTGCGAAGGTCAGGCGCATGAAAATCACCTTATCCCCATTGCGATAAGCCAGATCGGTGGTACGCGCCATGCTTTGGCCACCCCAACCCGTCAGGCGTCTCATCGAGCTTTTGTCCGTTAGGTCAAGTGACAGTTTATAATCGACCGTGAAATCCACTATTTCGTCATGGTGCGTTTTCTTTAAGACCCAGCCGTCAGGGGTTTCCGGAAAGTGTTCGCCCAAATAAACGTTCCGCGCCGTTTCCATTTTGACGTTGGCCTTTTCCAACAAAGCTGCAAACAGGCCTGGGCCTTTATTGTCACCTGCTTTGGCTTCCAAACGCTCGACACGGGCCGCGTCATTCTTGGCTGATTTGTCTAAATCATACTCCCCCATACTTTCGGTCATGAGGTATCCACCAAAGCCCAACATCAGCGTTGCGCCTGCTAGAATAAATGCAATTTGTCTGTCCATAGCTCTGCTCACTCGACTTATTTTTTTTAGGTTTTACCCGTGGAAGTTGACCAAACTGTGACGGGAACACGGAATTTACGGCACATTCTACGAACATTTCGGGCCATTTATGCCACAGCATTCCACGGCAAGGGCCGCGCATTGCGGTTGACAATACCGCCACGCCGACCACCTTTAAGGGCAACTCAAAAACTCATATCGCAGGCGACCCAAATGGCACATAATCCCTTCCTTTCCGACTGGAACACCCCGTTCGAACTGCCCCCGTTCGACCTGATCAAAGACGACCATTTCGCACCTGCTTTTGACGAAGCCTTCAAACAATCCCGCACTGCGATCAACGCGATCGCCGACAATCCGGATGCGCCCACATACGCCAACACCATCGACGCGCTAGAAACCGCGGATGAGCTGATGGACAAGGTCGCAGGAGTGTTTTTCAACATCTCAGGTAGTGACAGCAACGACGCTCGTCAGGCATTGCAACGGGATCTAGCGCCTCGTTTTGCCGCGTTTAGTTCAGAAACCATGCTGAACAGCGCCTTGTTCAAACGCATAGAGCACCTAAACGACAACCGCGCAGGCAACAGCGTCGAGCAAAACCGCGTCCTCGACCTTTACCACCGCATGTTTGTGCGTGCGGGTGCCAACCTCACAGGCGACGCAAAAATACGCCTGCCAGAGGTCACATCCCGCCTCGCCGAGCTTGGCACTGCCTTCACACAAAACCTGCTGAAGGACGAAGCTGATTGGTACATGGAACTCGGCGAAGATGACCTCGACGGCCTCCCTGATTTCCTCCTCTCTGCCGCTGCCGAAGCGGCCAAAGAACGCGGCATAGACGGCCATATCGTCACCCTCTCCCGTTCCCTCATCGTGCCATTTCTGCAGTTCTCCACCCGCCGCGACCTGCGCGAAAAAGCCTACATCGCATGGGGCAAACGGGGCGAAAACGGCGGCGACACGGACAACACAGGC
>CALLAV010000341.1 GCA_938001995.1 uncultured Amylibacter sp.
GGGCTAGACCGCCAAGTGTTTCAGAAAAGGCGCACGCAATGCAGGCGCACAGGCCACCATGCCCGGAATTTTTGCACCCGCTGAATTATAGATCGGTTTGCAGCCCTTAGCGTCAAACACTGCGGCCCCCGCTTCCGTGCAGATCAAATCACCTGCTGCAACATCCCATTCCCATGCAGGGCGGAACGTAAACATCCCGTCAAAACGCCCGTTCGCCACCAATGACAAGCGATAGGCCAGCGATGACCGAAAGTTCCGCGTCACAGGGGGCACACCACCTGGCCAATGTTTCGCATCCATCATCGGCTTCGCAACCAACACCTCGGCCTCTTCCAATGTAGTCACATCGCTCGGCACAATAGGTTTACCGTTTAACGTGGCACCGCCACCAAGGGTTGCCGCAAAGGTCATCTTTTTAGCGGGCAAATGCACGACAGCCGCAGTCACCACACCCTTTTCAGCCACAGCAAAGGAATGCGCGAAATTCTCGTGCCCTTGGATAAACGCGCGTGTTCCGTCAATAGGATCAAGAATAAAGACACGTTCACACGCCAATCGCTTAGCATTGTCTTCGCTTTCCTCAGAAAGCCAACCATAGTTCGGTCGCGCAGATTGCAGCCGCGTTTCCAGCATTGCGTTGATCTCTAAATCTGCAACGGTAACAGGGCCTTGACCGTCATCCTTGTCCCATTTTTCAGGGTCATTCTGAAAATACTTGAGAGCGATGTCACCCGCGTCTGCCGCCGCGTCCAACAACAGCTTTAGGTCACGCTCCGGCAATGGTCAGACCTTCCACCAGCAGGCTCGGCACAACACGGCTAAGATGGCCGCGTGCGTCATTGGCTGGGGTGATATTCATCAGCATATCTTTTAGGTTACCCGCCACAGTACATTCATTTACTGGCCCTGTGATTTCACCGTTTTCAACCCAAAAGCCAGACGCCCCACGAGAATAATCACCCGTGTTCGGATTGATCGTGGATCCAATCATCGAGGTGATGATCAAACCAGTCCCCATCTGTGCAATCAAATCGTCGCGGCTCTGATCGCCTTGTGTCAGGGTCAGGTTACCAGATGACGGCGACGGCGGATTGGAAACACCTCGGCTCGCGTTTCCTGTGCTTTCCATCCCCAACTTGCGTGCCGTTGCCAGATCAAGCGTCCAACCTTGCAATACACCGTCTTTCACAATCGCGCGTTCGCTAACGGGGAGACCTTCACCATCAAACGGACGGCTGCCAGCCACGCGCGGGCGGTGCGGGTTTTCGACCAATGACACCCCACTTGGCAGAACTTGTTCACCCAATGCATCCTTCAAAAAACTCGCGCCACGCACAATAGCGGATCCGTTAATCGCGCCAACAAGATGCCCAATCAAACTGGCCGCGATGCGTTCATCAAACAACACTGGGAATGCCCCAGTCGGAGGGCGCGTAGCACCAGCCCGCGCCACGGCTCGCTCACCTGCCAATTGGCCAATGCCTATCGCATCGGGCAAATCCGCTAGATGGCTGCGCGCTTCACCGCAGTAATCACGCTCCATTGTCAGGCCTTCGCCTGAAATGGCGACACAGGACGTAGAATAGGAACCGCGACGATAGCCACCTGCAAATCCGTTGCTTCCAGCCAAAAACAATGACGTATCGCTAAATCCTGAACCAGCACCTTGCGCTTGCGCGACACCCTTCACGGCCAGTGCTGCTGCTTCTGCTTCGACCGCCCAGCGCTGCAGTTCTTCAGCAGCTGGCGCATCTCCGCCGTCAAACAATTCCAACGCATCCACATCCCAATCCGTTGCCAGTTGGCTCGGGTCAGCGAGCCCACAGTTCGGATCTTCAGGGGCCTCTTTTGCCATGGCAACCGCACGTTCAGCCATTGTTGCAATACTAGAAGCGCTGTCGTTTGAAATGGAAACACAGGCCTGGCGATGTCCCATCAAAACCCGCAATCCAAGGTCAATGCCTTCGGACCGTTCAGCATGTTCGAGTGCGCCCTCACGCACCTCGATCGACACGGATGTGCCCCGCGCGATCAGCGTGTCCGCCGCTTCTGCGCCCGCTGCTTTTGCAGCACTTAAAACCTGCTCTGCCAATTCTGCCAGCTTCGTCATGTCTGATCCTTCTTGTTCGTGCCATCCATACGACAAACGGCAGGGCTGTAACACCCTGCCGCCAACTTTTAGTATAAACTCTGAGGGACGCTAGAACGGATTGCCGTTAATAAGGATAGCGCCGTTTTCACGTACATCTACACGCAGTTGTAGATGATCCGTTCCATCTGCGCCTTGTGTGGTAAAACCACGAACCATCGTACGTGCGATATCCGCCTGCGAAGTCGAAACTTTGCGCAGATCGACCAAACGATCCAGCACCGCAAAACCGCCTTTCATATCCAACTCAAATACACCTGAAAACAGGATGTCGCGAATGCGGTTCAACTGCAATGGAACTCCGCGATCCGCTGTGTGATCCAGCGCAAAGTTTTTGATTTTCACCGTAGTATAGGGCGCGGGGTCAGCACCGTTCAAAACCCCAGAAACACTGTCCGTTGAAATCTTATGCACCGCACCCCGTTCCGCCGATGATACCAGATGCAACACCTCGCCTGTTGCCACTAAATTCAGCGGTGCAAGACCTGCGACAGGGGCCAGCGTCCCTGTGACCATACGTGGATATTCGATCACAAAACTGCCATCAGCTTGCTCCACAGAGCGGATAAAACCAAGCTTGAGGTTGCCCTTCACACGCGGCATCGACACAACCACATCGCGCCATTCGACGGCGTCTTGCGCCACAGATTTCGACCCTTGCGTGACGCTCACACCTGTTGTTGCAAAATCGCGCACGAATGATTGCAATACAGCCTCAGCCTTGGATTGCGCCCAGATCGGAGTTGCAACTGATACCCAAGCAAGCAACGCAATACAGGCCGTTCTAAGATGTACCAAAATACATTCCTTCTTTTCCTTTGCAAAACACACTGAAATCGCAAAATTAGTTTGCAATTTAAGGCGCGTTTCTATTTGTGACAAATGGGAATGCAAACGGGAGATTTCAATCATGGCATGGTCACCAGACAAAACCGAAGTCAAAAGCTGGAACGAATGGGATCCGCTGCGTCACGTCATCGTGGGCCGTGCGGATGATTGCCATATCCCACCAGAAGAGCCCGCCTTGGATGCCAAAGTCCCAGAGGACTCCGACATGCGTGGCCAATGGGGTCGTCGCCCGCAAGAAACTATCGACAAAGCGAACGAGCTGCTCGACAACTTTGCATCTTTGCTGGAAAAACGCGGCATCCGTGTGGATCGCCCCACCCCAACAGATTTCTCGTTGCCCGCAACGACACCCGATTTCCACACCGACAGTCAATTCGGCTGCATGCCACCGCGCGATGTACTGCTGACCGTTGGACATGAAATTCTGGAAGCGACGATGTCTTATCGCTGCCGCTGGTTTGAATACCTCTGCTATCGCCCGCTGATGCAGCAATATTGGGAAGAAGACAGCAACTTCCGCCACGAAGCTGCGCCCAAGCCGCGTCTGACGGATGCGGATTACCACCCCGATTACCTGTCCGACAAAATCGGCAACGCCCAGCGTCTGAAATGGGCGGAAGAGAAATTTTTCGTGACCACCGAAGAAGAACCTTTGTTCGACGCTGCCGATGTTTTGCGTTTCGGCAAAGACCTCGTGGTCCAGCACGGCTTCACCACGAATCTCAAGGGTATCGAATGGCTGCGTCGCCACTTCCCCGATCACCGCGTCCATACGGTGAATTTCCCAGGTGATCCGTATCCGATCCACATCGACGCGACTTTCACACCGCTGCGCCCTGGCCTGATCCTGAACAACCCACAACGCCGTCTGCCCGAAGAACAGCGCAAGATGTTCAATGACAACGGTTGGGAAATCGTCGATGCGGCGCAACCTGCCCACAATGCTCCACCGCCGCTGTGTTACTCGTCCACATGGCTGTCCATGAACGTTCTCGCGCTCGATCCAAAAACCGTCTGCGTCGAAGCAACAGAAGTCTATCAGCAAGAACAATTCGACAAACTCGGCCTCGAGGTCATCCCCGTCGAACTCCGTGACGCCTATGCCTTTGGTGGCGGCTTGCACTGTTGTACAGCGGACGTCTACCGCGAAGGCGATTGCGAAGATTACTTCCCTAAGCAATAATCCTTAAGGTGCGCATTCATTGCGCACCTTAAACCGAGGATTAAATGCGCACTCTTTTCATCACGCTCGCAGTTTCCCTTTGCGTCGCACTGCCTGTGACTGCACAACACATCCTGATCAACGGCGAGAAAATCTCCATCCCCGTTCCCGCAAAATATGAGGATTCAGGCAGAGAGAGCGATTCCAGAACCTTTCTCTATTTCAAAACCAAAAAGATCGAGCCGCTGGAAAAAGCGGGCGAGTTTGACGAAGGCATTAACGTCTATGGTGCAGGTATTCGACCCCGCAAAGACCGCAGCAACCAACAAGTATTCGAACAGATATTCGCCACTGTTTACACCCGTATGAAAAACCGTGTCAGCGGAAACAACGCGCCTGTTAACACGGGAGATATGAACGCTGACTTGATCAAAAAGATTTTTAACAGTGCGGGCGGTAACACGGCAGCGACACTGGACCTTACTGCGAACGACTCAACACAAAAGTCTTTTGTTGTGCTTGCCGGATATGAACTGATCGGTGTGGTCACCATCCCGATTTATGTGGAAACGTCTTTCGTCTTTGTCAAAGACCGCATCGTTTTCGCGCATAACTACCGTGTAGCGGTGGCAGGCAACAGCCGCAAACCTAGCAAGGCCATCAAATCTGAAATGCGCCGAACCAGCAAAAAACTGCGAACTGCAATTCAAAAGGAAAACCGATGACCCCTACCGTTCTTCCCATGACAGGCAATGTTGGCGCCGAAATTATCAATGCCGATGTGCGCAATGACGAACATTGGCCTATCATCCGCCAAGCCTTCATTGAGCACAGCGTCATCACGATCCGCGCCCAAGACATTACACCAGACGACCACATCGCCTTTGCGCAGCGGTGGGGCGATATCAACGTGAACAGGTTCTTCACGCCGCTCGACACTCATCCCAACATCGCGGTTGTTTTAAAGAACCCCGAAGACACCTCGGCCATTGGCGAGATGTGGCACACGGATCATTCCTATGATACTGCGCCCGCCATGTGTTCGATCTTGCACGCGATTGATCTGCCTCCTTACGGCGGTGACACCTGCTTTTCTTCACAATACGCCGCGTACGATGCGTTGTCCGACTCCATGAAAACCTTCCTTGGCGGGCTGAACGCATGGCACTCCTCACGCCATGCATTTGGGGCGGCCACCACCGATCATGAACAATATCAAGGCGGCCGTTTGCACAACGCGGAAAAGGCAACACAGGACGCTCTTCACCCCGTTGTCATCACGCACCCTTTGTCAGGCCGCAAAGCGGTGTATGTGAACCCAGATTTCACCACTCACATTGAGGGATTAGCAAAAGAGGAATCAAAGGCACTGCTGTCCTTCCTCTTTGCCCATTGCCAAAACCCTGATTTCCAATGTCGCGTGCGTTGGCAAGAGGGCGACATCACAATGTGGGACAACCGCGCGCTGTGGCACAAAGCGATCAACGACTATGCGGGACACAGACGGTACATGCATCGGATCACGGTCGAAGGGTGCGCCTTATCTGCCTAAAATCAGCCTAGTCTTTTCATTGCCGACCGGGCTGTAATAACACCGTACTTCCAATACCGAATGGGATTTGCGGCTTGGTTTCCTCCCACACCAAAATAGTCAGCTCGCGCCCCCGCCGTATCGCGGATCGCGCGCAGCATGGTCGTCATTTGCGCGACAGTCCGATGCCGAACATATCCAGTGTTACCAGCAGGGGGTACATTGTTGCCGCCTCCAGCCCCAGTATATTGCCCAACCGTATAGTGTCCCTCATATGCCATAAGAACCGTAAAGGCGCGGTGGTTTCCATCACCGCGATGAATCCAAGGCAACACCACGAAATAATGCAGCGGATTTAAAACTTCGAACCGCCACAACGCCGTGTCATTGTCCTGTCCTGTCCAACGCAGTGCCGTAACTATGTCGTTATCATTCGCGATTGTTTGCACATTGTTGTCATCTTGAGCGACACCATACATTTGTCGGCTCACTCCAGATGACACACCAGTGCAATTGTCTATCGCTCTTACCACTGCGTTCGCTACAACAGCATCTACAACTTCTTCGCCATAAGCCATGACTCTATCCTATAAATTTTGTTCAAATGAATAGGTCGAAGCCTAGCGCTTCAAATCAAAGCAAGCAACAAAAGTTCTAAACGTGGCTTACGATCCAAACGTCATCGACGCCCACCAGCTCTCATAGAAGTGTTTACTGCCTTCGGGCAGCCGTTCAATCCGAACCGAATTCAGTAACACGCGGCTGCCTTTGGGAAACGTCACTGTCGCCACACCTGACCCATCCGTCTGTACGCGCGTCTGCTTCACATTGTTCTTTTTGGTGAACACATTGATTGGATAATTCGGCATCGGTTTTCCACGCCACAATAGTTGTACAACCACAGATGTGTCACCGTCGTACGGCGTCCCTTGCACAACCAATTCAAACGGCAGACCTGTTGCTAGATCCGCACCACCCTTAGACGAGCCAACCTGAACCAGTGCTTTTGCGTTGCGTGAATAAATCTCTGAAATTCCAATCTCGGGCAGCCCCTCCGCGCGGTGTTTCTCCAACACGAAATCGAGCCCCTCTGCCTTTAGGTAATTCGCCAACAGATCCGGCTTTGATTTGGTAAACGCTAACGTGTCGGGGCGCGATTCATAGGACAGGACCTGCAAACCCGCTTTGGGTGTTTTGTCCTGATAGGCGGGCCGATCCCCCGCGCGCCCGTCATACGGCGCGGTCTTCTTACCCACCGTAACGGTAAAGTTTTTGAAGCGCTGCTGCACAAAAGGGTATTCTGATCCACCAAAATCTTGCCCGACTCGCAACTGCACATTCACAGGTGCACCCGCCTCTACGGTGTAGTCTTCAGCTTCCAGCCAGAATTCATGCGCCGCTAATGGACCTGCCATCAGAAATGCCATAAATAGGATTGAAACCCGCAACTTATCCATAATCGACCCCTTCAAAATGATGCCTTACCAAAGATATAGCGCCCTGCGCCTGTTTGCCATTCTTTTCACTGCAATTGTGATGGCGTTCCCGTCAAGCGCGCATGAAAACGTCCCTGCGATTGTCGATGTCACCGTGGATGGCAAAAACGTCAGTCTCTCGCTTGATGTGAATTTGGAATCCCTTTTGTCTGGCACCGCTGATGAAGACGTTAGTGGAGAGACCGAAGAAGGGGCAGAAAAATATCTGCGCCTGCGCGCGCTGTCCGCTGCCGAACTGGCAGAAGCCTTTCGCCCATTTGCTGACGTGTATCGCCTTAACCTCGCGCTTGCCGTGGATGGTACACCCGTTGATCTAAAAGCTGGAACACCAGAAATCCCTGAAACGGGAGACGAGGCCGAAGCACGCACCACAACCCTCAGCTATACTGCCACACTTCCCTCTGAGACGGGTAACCTTACTTGGACATATCCTGCCGAATTTGGCGACAGCATCCTGCGGGTTTTCGTCCCCGGTAGCGCGGAATTCCCCGAACCAACACTGGCCGATTTCGTGCCCCGCGACACCACCGCAACTGTGGAACTGGGCAATATCACGCCCCAATCCATGGGCGAGGTTTTTGTCGATTACATCATTGCAGGGTTTGATCACATCATTCCCAAAGGCCTTGACCACATTCTGTTTGTGATCGGCCTTTTCTTGTTGTCGACACAACTGCGTCCACTGTTGACACAAGTCACCATGTTCACGCTGGCCCACACCATCACGCTAGCCTTGGGCGCACTTGGCTATGTCAACATTCCCGGAAACATCGTCGAACCGCTCATCGCAGCCTCTATCGTGTTTATTGCCGTTGAAAACATATTCACCGACAAACTCACCCCGTGGCGACCGTTTGTTATCTTCGCCTTCGGCCTGTTGCACGGCCTCGGTTTTGCCTCCGTGCTTGGTGACTTCGGTCTCCCCCCTGGCCAGTTCGTTCCTGCCCTTATCGCGTTCAACATCGGTGTGGAGATCGGCCAGCTTGCCGTCATCGCGCTGTGCTTCTTGGCGGTCGGCATATGGTTCCGCAACAAAGATTGGTATCACAAAGTCATCGTGATCCCCGCCTCTCTCGCGATTGCAATTATGGCGTTTTACTGGGTGTTGGACCGCACGGGCATGCTCGCCTAGCGCGCCTTAGTGATCCGAGTATGGGTCGAGTGAATCGCGCATCCCATCACCTAGGAAGTTGAACGCCAACACCACGATTATCACGGGCAGCATCGGTATCGCTGTCCACGGGTAGATCTCGATCGACGCAAGGTTCTGTGCATCGTTCAACATCACACCCCAACTGACCGCCGGCGCACGCAGGCCAAGGCCAAGGAACGACAGCGCCGTTTCCCCAAGGATCATCGCAGGGATCGACAACATCGCACTGGCGATCAGGTGGCTGGCAAAGTTCGGCAGCAGGTGCTTGCGAATTACGCGTTCGGGCTTTGCGCCCATCATCTCGGCTGCGCGCACAAATTCTTCTTCCCGCAGGGCAAGGAATTTGGACCGTACCGCCCGCGCCAATCCGGGCCAATCGAGCAGGCCCAGAATAATCGAAATGATAAAGAACACCGCCACGGGCCCCCAATGGCTCGGCACAGCCGCGGACAGGGCCAGCCACAAAGGCAGCTCTGGCAACGAGCGCAAAATCTCAATCACGCGGTTCACCGCCCAATCCGTGCGCCCCCCGAAATAACCTGCGATCCCACCAATCGTGATCCCCAGAATAAACGACACTGTAATCCCGATCAGACCCACGGTCAGCGACAACTGCGCACCGTACAGAATGCGGCTAAAGATATCGCGCCCCAGCCGATCCGCACCCCACAGGAACACGGTCGCACCTTCGGGTGCACAGAACAGATGGGTGTCTGAACGGATCAATCCCGCCAGCTTATATTCACGCCCTTTACATAGGAATTTCAGCTTTGCGGGGGCGCTTGTATCTTCGATATAATTCCATTGGAAATTTACCAAATCAGGCTTAGCCGTAATAGGATAAACATAGGGACCAATGAACGATCCCTCATGCCACAGATTGATGCTTTGCGGTTTTGCATACAGGTGATCGGCGTTGCGTTCATTTGGCGTATAGGGCGAAATGAAGCCCGCAAACGGCAGGCTTAAATACGCCAACAAAAGGAACACGCCAGACCAAAACCCCAGCTTATGACGCTTAAACTTGCGCCAGATCAGCAGCCAATTCGGCGCGTCCAGATCGGGGCGGTCCAGCGCCTTGATATCCTCGTTCGGATCATAAGGCGCATCATCCACGTAATGCTGGTTCGATAGATCGCTCATTTCCGACCCCCGTATTTAATCCGTGGGTCCAGCAGCATCAGCAACACATCCGAAATCATCGTCCCGATAAGCGTCAGCCCCGCGACAAACAATAGGATAAAACCTGCAAGGAACTGGTCCTGTGACTTCAACGCCTGCAACAACGCCGGACCAATCGTCTGCAAACCGAGCACGACAGACACCAAAACCGACCCCGAAATCAATGAGGGCAGCAGGTTGCCAATATCCGCCACAAACGGGTTTAGCGCCATGCGGAACGGGTATTTCAGCACCCGTTTTGTCGGCCCAACGCCCTTGGCCCGCGCCGTATCAACATAGGGTTTGGACAATTCATCCAGCATGTTGGCCCGCAACCGCTGCATCATGGCAGCCGCCCCAGATGTACCAATTACAAATGTCGGAATGATAAGATGTAACAGCACAGATTTGATCTTCGCAGGCGACATTGGCTCGCCTTCAAACTCTGGCGACATCAAGCCACCGATAGGAAGGTTGAGATATTTGTGCCCGTAATAAAACAGTACTAAGGCCAGCAAAAAGTTCGGCGTCGCAAGACCCAGATACCCGACAAAAGCCGAGGTATAATCCACCCAAGTCTTGGACTTCACCGCTGCCAAAATACCCAGCGGCAATGCCACGATATAGACAAACAAAACAGCCGCCACATTGACCAGTACCGTCAACCACAGCGCACCGCCCACGATTTCAGAGACAGGGCGGTCAAATTCAAACGACCATCCGAAATCCCCCTGCAAGATACCAGAAAATCCATGCGGGCCCGGAAAGAACCCCATCCAAATCAGATACTGTTTCCACAACGGCTGATCGAGCGAGTATTCCTTGCGCAGAAACTCCACCTTGGCGATCCCGTCCGATTGCCCAGTGGCTTGCAGCTCTGCAATCAGGTTCGACAAATAATCACCTGGCGGCAAGTTCATGATGAAAAATACCAACGCGGAAACCACCACGAGCGTCGCAAGCATCGTAATAAAGCGGTAGATGGCGTATTGCAGTATTTGCATTAATTCACGCCCTGCTCGCTAAAGTAAAATTCATCCATTCGATGGATGCCAAAATGCGCACCCGGTTCCCATGCCCACAGGCCAACCTTTGGCACGTTCTTCAACTTCTTAGACACGACGACAGGCTGCGGCGCTTCTGCCAGAATACCAATCGCGTACATTTCCTCAGCGTGGATTTGCAGCATCTCTTCCCAGATCGACGCGCGTTTATCCGCATCCGTAGTCTTCTCCCACTCCTGCGACAACAGCATCAACCGCGCTGGTTTGGGCATATCAATCGCCTGACCTGCCTGCCCACCCGTCTGGTGA
>CALLAV010000342.1 GCA_938001995.1 uncultured Amylibacter sp.
TTGTAATGGAAGCCGAAGAAACCGTTGTGCAAAATCGCATGCCTGTTGAGCAAAGATCGGAAATCGCTGCCGCGCCGCGTTCAACAGCTAAGGCTGCACAGGCAGACACCCTTGGCCAAACACGTCGGACAACACTGGCAAAACCAGCCGCTCCAAGCGCCGAAATGGTAACCCGCCGCATCGTCAGCGGCCTGCCCGCGACTGACGACATCAGCGTTGCCCCCCAACCCAACAACGACCAATTCGCAGGCGCGCCTGAAAACCCGGTAAAAGTCACCGCTGAGTCCCCCGTTTCCACCTTCTCAATCGACGTAGACACGGCGTCCTATGCCTATGTGCGCTCAACCCTGCTGAACGGCGGAACGCTCAGCCCCGATGCCGTACGGATTGAGGAAATGATCAACTATTTCCCCTACGATTACGCCGCCCCTGCGGCCACATCCGACGCGCCATTCTCTACAGACATCAGCGTTACGCAAACCCCTTGGAATCTTGACACGCAACTGGTGCGCATTGCCATTCAAGGCAAAAAACCCGCCGTTGAAGACCGCCCACCGCTGAACCTCGTCTTTTTGATCGACACGTCAGGCTCCATGCAAAACGCCAACAAACTGCCGCTCCTAAAACAGTCCTTCGCCCTCATGCTCACCGAGCTGCGTCCAACTGACCAAATTGCCATCGTTGCCTATGCAGGCAGTGCTGGTACGGTGCTGGAACCAACCAACGCCGCTGAAACTGCTACTATTCTTAACGCGCTTGATGCGTTGGATGCGGGTGGATCGACCGCGGGCGGTGCTGGGTTGCGGGCAGCCTATGCATTGGCCGACCAAATGAAAGAAGACGGCGATATTAGTCGCGTTCTTTTGGCTACGGACGGGGACTTCAACGTCGGCATCAATAATCCAGACGACATGAAATCTTTTGTTGCGGCAAACCGCGACAGTGGTACTTACCTTTCGGTCCTAGGCTTTGGTCGTGGCAATTACCGCGATGATATGATGCAAACGCTTGCGCAAAACGGCAACGGCACGGCGGCCTATATCGACACTTTGGCCGAGGCGCAGAAAACGCTTGTCGACAACCTTTCAGGCGCTCTGTTTCCCATCGCCAACGACGTGAAAATCCAAGTGGAATTCAACCCTGCCAGCGTCGCGGAATACCGGCTGATCGGCTATGAAACGCGCGCCTTGAATCGCGAAGATTTCAACAATGACAAGGTGGACGCGGGCGATATTGGTGCGGGGCATCAGGTGACAGCGCTATATGAAATCACGCCCGTCGGCTCCCCTGCGATCCTGAACGATCCGCTGCGATATGTCACCCAAGACACGCCCAGTGCCGATACCGAAATCGGCTTTTTCAAACTGCGCTACAAAACGCCAGGAAGCGCTGACAGTCAGCTTGTGTCCACGCCGATCCAGCGAACAGATCAGGAAACAAATGCAGATTTTTCCGCTGCAATAGCGAGTTTTGGTCAACTCCTTCGCGGATCAAAATATACCAAAAACTGGACGTATGACGACGCCATTGAGCTTGCGACAAAAACCAAAGGCGCTGATCCGTTTGGGTATCGTGCCGAGGCGATCCGCCTCATGAAACTCGCCAACGCACGCAAATAACCAAGCGCAACAAACGCCAACCCCCGCCGCAATCTGCGACGGGGGTTCTGTCTGTACAGGTCGTGCTCACTGGTAGGGGAAACACAGGGATGCGACGACGGCTCGGCCAGCCGGTAGGGAATATCGGCTGGGACATGGCGCCCTCTTGAAGGGGAGGTCGAGAGCGCCAATTCTGGTTTGAAAGTTACGCTGTGGCTTTGGCCTTAGCGACTTTTTTGGCAGGTTTTGCCTCGATCGTTTTAGTACCGTCGGCAATTTCAATGCGGCGCGGCTTCAACGCTTCTGGCACTTCACGCACCAATTCCACATGCAAAATACCGTTTTCGGTTTTCGCACCTACGGCGCGAACATGGTCCGCAAGGTGGAAGCGTTTTTCAAACGCACGAGCAGCGATACCACGGTGCAGATACGTCACGTCTGTGGTGTCTTCTGCATCGGCTTTCTTGGCGGAAATCACCAATTGACCATCGCGCATTTCAATCGACAGTTCATCGTCAGAAAACCCAGCAACAGCCACCGAAATACGGTAGTCGTTTTCATCGGTTTTCTCGATGTTGTATGGGGGGTAGCCGTTTGTGTTTACATCAACCGACATGGCGCGATCCACCATGGACGCAAGACGGTCAAAACCAACAGTTGAACGGTATAGGGGTGCAAAATCATAAGTTCGCATAAGCAAACATCCTCCTTAAGAAGCGACATTTAGATACGGCCTTCCACAATGGACAGACCTAGGTTTTAAGCACTGAACCCCATTGTGGGCATCCAGTAAAAGATAATCTAGGAACCCCTTGCGAGGTTTTCAAGATTATTTTTTGGCAAAAAACGAATTTTCTGTGCGACCCAGTTGTTCGCTTAAGGATTTTTGCGACACGCGCTTGGACTTAAACACGCCATTGTCTTTGTTCAATTGCGCCATCAACTCTTCGAGTGGAGTTCCAAGGGATGTGCCAAGAGCGACATCCTGTTCTTTCCATGTGGCTTTGGCAGAGATCACCGACGCAATACGCGGTTGGCCGTCTTTCACCACAAAGATCGGCGCGCCAGAGGCCCCAAAGGACGCGTGACACGACAGAACAAAGACCGCCATGCTCTTTCCCAAAATCTCGCAGGGTTCTTCGATGGATGGCATTTCAGCGCGATCGTGGGCGTAGGACACCACCTGTACTTTGTCACCGATTACAGGACGGGCGGAGCGATCAAACGGAATGATTGCTGCGTTGCGGATTGAATGTTCCAATTCAACAATTGCGATGTCATTGCCCACGTTTTCAAATTCGGCTTTGCCTTGATGTTGATACGTCGGATGCACAACGACACGGCGCGCTTTACGATGGGCAGAGGCCCGTCCCTGACGCCAACCTGCCGCGAAACTAACATCTTCGGTTTTCAGTCGGGCATTGGTGAACGGATCAAACACACAATGAGCTGCCGTCAAAACCAGATTTGGCGCAATCAACGCACCCGTGCAAAACCCGTCATTTGGCAGGTTTACCCGCCCAACCGCTTGCCATTCACGCGCTTCATCCGCGCTCATCAACTTGCGTGTTGGTTGATCGGTATCTGCCTGCGCTACGCCCGCACACACCATAATCAGAACTGCCATTATCCGTGAAATCATCACTGTCACCTGTTTTCGTTAGGGTGAAAATGACAGCCAACTCAGCCCAAAGAAGGGCAAGAAACGCCAATTATTGGGGCAAGGTTTGGGCAGGTCGCACAGTTACGCCTTGTTTTTGACGCAAGGGCTAGGCGGTCAAATCATACCGTTTGATCATCCGATCTACCGGCGTTCCGTCCTTCAACGGTACGTCTTTCAACACATCAAAAGGCACAAATCCAATTGCCTCATAATACCCCATGCCAGGCACATTATCGGCCCGAATACGCGCATTGATTTGCGAAAATCCAGCTTCCCGCGCCGCCTGTTCCGTGCGCTCAAACAACGCCCGTCCTACGCCCTTAATTTTATTGCTGGCCCGCGCAAACGTCGCGATATCCGCAATGTCATCGGACCCATTCAGGCTGTTCAACTTCTGAAAGCCAAGGATCACGCCGTCTTGCTCCACAACGAAACAACTGATTGACCCCTCGCCTTCAAAATAATGCGCATGAAACGCCGCCAAAGACAGCACATCCTCCGCTGCGGTCGTCCCGCCGATCTCGATGATCTCATTTAGCAACGCGCACATCTGCGCCCCGTCGGCCGCCACTGCCTCGCGTACAATCATATCAATCCCGCTCCATGCCCGCTGGCTTCGGTCCACCCGTCGCCCAGTCCAGCAACTCTACTGTATGCACAATCGGCACCTCGCTCCCAGAGCCGATTTGCATCATACAGCCAATATTCCCCGCCGAAATCACATCGGGCTGCTTGGCCTCCAACGTCTGTACTTTGCGGTCCTTCAACTGCTTTGAAATCTCGGGTTGCATCAGGTTATAGGTCCCTGCCGACCCACAGCACAGATGGCTGTCCGCAGGCTCGACAACCTCAAACCCCGCCCGTTTCAACAAAGTCTTCGGATGCGTCTTGATCTGCTGCCCATGTTGCAAGGAACACGCCGCATGATAGGCCACGCGCAGCCCTTTATCAGTGCCTTCAGGCATATCAAGTTTCATCAACACCTCAGACACATCCATCGCAATTGCACTCACCCGCGCCGCGTCATCCGCCAGCGGACCACCCCGAAACATATGCCCATAATCTTTAACCGTCGTGCCACACCCAGACGTGTTGATCACCACCGCATCCAGCCCTTCACCCTCCATTTCACGCGTCCAGGCGGCGATATTCTTACCCGCCGTCCCATGGCTCTCCGCCGTCTTGCCCATATGATGGGTCAGCGCACCACAGCATCCCTGCCCATCCGCAATCACCACATCACAGCCCAGCCGCCGCAGCAGACGGATGGTGGCGTCGTTGATATCCGTGTTGAGCGCCCGCTGCGCACAGCCCGTCATCAGCGCCACACGCATTTTGCGGTCGCCAATCGCTGGAAACACCTGCGCATCATCATTGCGACTTACAGGTGGAATGGTTTTCGGCGCCATCTCTAACATCGCCTTCAGCCGAGGATCAGGCATAAACCGCGCAAACGGCCGCCCGATCTTGGCCCCTAGCAGCGCCACACGAAACCGCTTTGGATAGGGCAAGATTTTCGCAAGCGTCCAGCGCAATACCCGCTCAAACACAGGCCTTTTATAGGTCTGTTCAATATATTCACGCGCGTGATCCACCAGATGCATGTAATGCACTCCGCTCGGACAGGTTGTCATACAGGCCAGACAGGACAAGCACCGATCCACATGCTTCACGGTTTTCTCATCCGCAGGACGCCCTGTCTCGAGCATATCTTTAATCAGATAAATACGTCCCCTCGGACTGTCGAGTTCATCGCCCAGCACCTGATACGTCGGACAGGTCGCCGTACAAAACCCGCAATGCACGCAAGACCGCAGGATATCGTTGGACCGCTGGATAGCAGGATCTGTCAGCTGTTCAGGCGTAAATTCCGTTCTCATCCCATCATCCCCGCATTCAAAATTCCGCGCGGATCAAACTGCGCCCGCAACCCTTCTGACACCGCTGCCAAGGCCCCCACTTCAGGCTCAAAAACAGGCCCAGATCCAACGCCGCGCATCAGCGTCGCATGGCCGCTGATCCCGTCCATTGCACCGCGCACATCCGTCCCCGCAGCCACCTCGGCCCAAACCAATCCACCGCCCCAATCATAGAGCAGCTTTGCCCCGCCCAGCGCCGCACCAATCTTTGGCCCATCAGACGGCTTCACCGAAATCCGCCACAAATCACCTGCGCCACCCGCAAATTTCACCGCATCACGCACAGCCACCCAATCCGCTGCATCATTAATCGAAACATCCCCAAACCGCGCCAACACCTTCACCAGCTCCGCCGCACGATAGGTCACAGAGTCCACAAACCCCTCCAACCGCAACATCGTCACGCCCCTATCAGGGTCATGCGCCGCCCCCGACACCTCGAACGGAGAGCCAAGCGCCACCGACATGGCCTCAACCGCCGCCGCATCATCCAACCCCGCAATCTCAACTGTCTGCGTTGCCTCAATCCCAGGCAATACTTTGAACGCAACCTCGCTTAATACCCCCAGCGTGCCATAGGCCCCACACATCAGTTTCACCAGATCATAGCCCGTGACGTTCTTCATCACGCGACCGCCGTTCTTTACGATATCGCCGCGCCCATCGACAAACCGCACACCGATCAAACTGTCCCGACACGCGCCTGCTTGAATGCGCCGTGGACCCGACACATTCGCCGCCACCACCCCTCCAATCGTGCTCTTACCATCCGTCCCAAAAACTGCGCCCCCCAACATCGGCTCGAACGGCAACCGCTGGTTCTCTGCCGCCAATGCCGCTTCAATTTCGGCCAGCGGCGTCCCCGCCCCCGCGACGATCGTCAACGCGCCCGGTTCATAAAGCGATATCCCGGACAAACCCGAAGTCGACAAAACCTCGCCCGTGGCGCGCCCCACAGGCCGCGTGCCACCGCCGACAATTCGCAAAGGGCCATCCGTGCCGCGCACCATTTCCGCCAAAGCGGCTTCATTCTCAGGTTTCATCATTTTCTTCTCTGCAAAAATACTCTGAAAGAACGCGTAGCCTCGCGTTACTCCGCCGCAATCCGCCGCGCCTCGGTTACACCCAAAG
>CALLAV010000343.1 GCA_938001995.1 uncultured Amylibacter sp.
CCAGACTTACCTGCCGCGATCACGTCTGATCCAATGGTGATGTGATCCGCCACACCCACCTGCCCGCCCAGCACGACACGATCGCCGATCACACTGCTGCCCGCAACGCCCACCTGCCCGCACAGCAAACAGTTTTCGCCCACGGTAACGTTATGGCCCACATGCACGAGGTTATCGAGCTTGGTTCCGTTGCCGATTGTTGTGTTGGCAATCGTGCCACGATCGAGCGCAGAATTCGCACCAATTTCAACGCGGTCGCCAAGGATCACAGACCCAAGCGAATTGATCCGTGCAAAGCCGTCGGTTTTACTGGCACTGGTAATCTGGCCCGTGGCTTTTGCTTCTTCCACTGCGCCCGGTTTCGGGGTGACGTAAGAAAACCCGTCCACGCCCACGGCCACGCCTTGTTGGGCATAAAAATCATTGCCAATTTTCACCCGCGCGCCGATGTGGCATCCCTGATAAATCAAGGCGTTATGGCCCACAGTTGCATCACGCCCAATGCTGGAATGGCTGGCGATACGGGCGTTGTCGCCAATGGTTACACCTGACGAAATCACCACAAACGGACCGATGGACGGGTTCGCACCAATTTGCGCAGATGGGTCAATAATCGCGGTGGGATGAATGCCGATGGGAATATCTGGCACATGTTCAAACACCCGCGTCACGCCTGACAAAACATAGCGCGAGCGTGGGGCAAACACGGCGGCCTTGAGCCCCATATCCTGCCAATCAGCACCGTCCCAAACAACCGCCGCCTGCGCATTGCCTGCCTTTAACGGTTCGGCATAGGTTGGTTCCATCGCCAATGCCAATTGATCCGCAGCCGCCTTGGCAGGCTCTTGCACTGAGGACACGCGGATGGACAAATCGCCAACGGCTTCTGCGCCCAATTGTTCGGCAATCTCAGCAATGGAAAATGTGGTCATCGGCCTGCCTTCTCACGAAAACGGGCGCCCTTTCGAGGCGCCCGTAAAACTCGAATTCAGGTGGTTTTACCCCTGAACGGATTGCAACGCCACCCCAGCTTTGCTGAGCGCATTAAAGATCGTTTTGTCGCGACCATAAATGTCATTGCGATAATTCACGCGGCCATTCTCTTTGAAAAACGCAGTGCGATAGTTCAGGTAAATCGGCACAGGCTGTTGCAGGTTAACATACTGTTCACGACCTGTTTTCAGCCACCCATGAAACGCGCCCTTTGGATCAGACGTTTGTTTTTCCAACAGTTTATAGGCGAACTCAAACGGCTTTTGCACGCGGACACAGCCGTGGCTGAACGCACGCACTTCGCGGCTAAACAGGCTTTTGGACGGTGTGTCGTGCAAATAGATGTTGTATTTGTTCGGGAACATAAACTTCACCAAACCAAGCGCGTTGCTTTTGGACGGCTTCTGTTTGATCGAATACGGAAAGTTCTTTGCGTTGTATTTCGCAAGGTTCACACTGGCCGGGTTTACGGCCTTACCACTGCTGTTCACCATACGCATGCCACGACGGGCCAAGAACCCTGGATCCTTTTTGAGGATCGGCAGGTATTCCTTGCCTGTGATCGAACGAGGCACGTGCCACGTTGGGTTTACAACCATATGAGTCATCTGATCGTGGAATTCTGGCGTGCGGTCTTTGCTGACTTTGCCGATCACAGTGATCGACGTGAAGGTCACGCGGTCATTGTCATACACATTGAATGAGAAATCCGCGAGATTCACAACGATGTGACGCTTGCCACGTGAACGGTTCATCCAGCGTTCGCGTTCCAGATTGACCAGAACTTGCTTGAGACGCTGTTCGGCAGAGGCATTCATCACTTTGATGGTGCCCGGTCCAACAACACCATCGGCTTTAAGGCCGTGATCTGTTTGAAATTGTTGGACAACTTTGACCAAACCACCGTCATAAGCCGCATCTACACCCAAACGGCCATAGCCCATGGCAGATAGACGCGCGCGCATTCTGGCGACGTTCTTGCTAGACGTGCCAGGTTTCAGCGTAGCAGACGGAATACGGTCGCCAAAGCCACCCTGCCCGACCAAACGTTCGAGGCGCTGCTTTTCTTTCAAAAGACGTGCGTATTCTGGATGTTGTGGAACCAGTGCTTTGAAAAAGCCGCTGGGCGAGCTGCGAGAGATCGCATCCAAAAGCGCCATTTCGGAACGGCGAGGCGGTTGAACAGCGATTTCGCGATCCACTTTCTTTGGCTCTAAGACGCCAGAAGACAGATCATGTGCGTAATTCAAGAAGATTTGCGTCGCAAATGCCTCGGCTGCGGCCCCTGCATCGCCACGCTGATTGCTAAGTGCGGATTTCAACTGCGCCACTTGGTATTGGCCTGACGGCAGACCGTGAAACCCTGATGCTGAAACCGCTTCGATCAGCGCCTTTGCGCGTGCTTTGTTTTTGTTGCCGACCCAGATCGGTTGAAAATTCCGTTGCGCGTAAAATTGCTTAGCTTCGGCGGACAAAGATTTATCCGCATTCACTGCAGCTGCCACCAAAGCCTTGCTCGGTTTCGCATGAACGGCTGGTGCTGCAAAAATAGTTAACGACGCAATTGCCGTCGCGGCGGCGAATCCCGCCAGCTTTTTATGGATTAAAATCATGGTCCCCTCGATACACAGTGCCTATTTTTTTGATATATAGGTTAAACAATGCCCTAAAAACATAGTCCAATCACGTTTTTGGCAAATTTTTGCCAAATTTGCCTCTTATTAACGTTAATAGAGCAGAACAAAATGTGATCAAAATCGCATGACGACATATCATGGCTAAGCGTGCAGGAAATAAGCAGAAAAACGCTCATGGTCAAACACAAGGGTTGGTTCACGAATCGGCCTGTGTAATAAGACGTCATCAAATGTGAACGGGACACTAACAGATCTGCGTGAATACGTAGGCAACTTAAGACGAGACAGTAGACTATGACTGGCAAAACAAACGATCTTATTTCACGGCGCAAGCTGTTGGGTGCATTCGCGGGTATCTCCATGGTGACCGCTACGCCCTACTACGCAAATGCAGCGGGTTACCTCAAAGGGGCCGGCAACATTCGCAAAGTAAACCTTCGCAATCAGCGCACGGGTGAATCACTGAACACGATCTATTGGGTCGAAGGTCAGTACATCAAACCCGCGCTCGAAGAGATAAACTATTTCATGCGTGACTGGCGTCAGAACGCCACGCGCAACATGGACCGCCGCAACGTGGACATGATGGCGGCCGCACTGAACCTGCTGGATACAGACGAGCCGTTTTTGGTTCTGTCGGGCTATCGCACGTCGCGCACGAACAACATGCTGCGCTCTAAATCACGCGGTGTGGCAAAGCAAAGCTATCACGTTAAAGGCATGGCAGCCGATCTGCGTTTGGGGTCCCGCTCCGTTTCACAGATTGCACGCGCTGGCATTTCTTGCAAAGCAGGCGGCGTTGGCCGATATCACGGATCAAACTTTGTCCACTTCGATTGCGGCCCAGTGCGCGCATGGCGTGGCTAAGACAGATCAAACAGAACAAACCCGCTTCGGCGGGTTTTCTTTTGCCTAAAGTGTAAGTTGCATTTTTGGCAGGCTTCGCCCAGCGATGCTGCTTGAAGGTGTTGTGCCAATTTCCACAAAACCCTGTTTGGCATAAAACCCAACTGCATTCGGGTCCGCACTGAGCACTAAGGTTTGAAAGCCTTTTTGATGAGCGAGGCGAAAAATCGTGGTCCAGAGCATGCGCCCAACTCCGCGCCCCTGCACATTTGGATCCACAAAGAACAATGACACCTCGCCTTCAAGCGCTGTTTGCGTATCAAGGGCGGCGCATCCCAATACAACGCCGTCATCTTCAGCCACCCACAATTCTGTGGCGGCAAGCGTGTCTTTCGTGATCGTCAGCTCCGCGCGGCAGGCCTCCATAAACGCATCGTCATATCCGTTCGATTGCTTTGATCGAAACACCACATCCGTCAACGCACCAAAATCGGCAGGCTTCGCAGGGCGTAACCGCAGGGTCATGCGCGCACCGTGCCGTCCCCGCGCACCAGATACTTGAAACTGGTCAACTGTTCCGCACCAACAGGCCCGCGCGCGTGCATCTTGCCTGTCGCGATACCGATCTCTGCACCCATGCCAAACTCGCCACCATCCGCAAACTGGGTCGAGGCATTGTGCATTAAGATCGCGCTATCAAGGCGGCCAAAGAACATATCCACCGCGCCCGTATCCTCGGCCATGATGCAATCCGTGTGGTTCGAGCCATACTGCTGAATATGCGAAATCGCACCTTCAACCCCTTCAACCACTTTGGCCGAAATGATCATGTCGAGAAACTCGCGCCCGAAATCATCGGCCTTTGCCGCCATCACGCCATCAATGCTTTGGATCGCCGCATCACCGCGCACTTCCACACCTGCCCCAAGCAGATCTGACACAAACGGCGCGCCATGCGTTTCAAAAAACGCTTTATCCACCAGCAAACATTCAGCCGACCCACAAATCCCTGTGCGCCGCGTTTTCGCGTTCATCACAACCGCTTTGGTCTTTTCCAAATCCGCGCTGGCATCCACATAGACGTGGCAAATCCCTTCTAAGTGGGCAAACACAGGCACTCGCGCATCTGATTGCACACGACCCACAAGGCCTTTACCGCCGCGGGGCACAATCACATCAATATAATCCGTCAAGGTCAGCATTTCGCCCACCGCCGCGCGGTCCCGTGTCGGAACCAGTTGGATCGCCGCCTCTGGTAGGTTTGCAGCCTTCAGCCCGGACACCAGACATTCGTGGATCAGACCAGAGGAATGAAAACTCTCCGAGCCGCCACGCAAAATCGCAGCATTGCCAGCCTTCAGACACAGCGCACCTGCGTCCGCTGTCACATTCGGGCGGCTTTCATAAATGACGCCGATCACACCAAGCGGCGTGCGAACACGTTGAATGTGTAGCCCTGTTGGCTGGGTCCATTCCGCAATCACGCTGCCCACAGGATCGGCTTGTTCCGCAACCGAACGCAGCCCGTTTGCCATCGACAGAATGCGATCCTTATCAAGCATCAGGCGGTCCATCATCGAAGGTGACAGCCCCTTT
>CALLAV010000344.1 GCA_938001995.1 uncultured Amylibacter sp.
TTCGGTGCTTGGGGCGCTTTAGACGCCCTCAAACACCAATTTTCGGCCAATAAAGCGTGTGGCAGCCGTGCCAACAGTGCTCGGATCGCCAGAGGTTAGGCATCGTGTTTCGCCCGCATCCCCAACCATATCTGGGTGACGTTGCAGGTAATCTTCAAGGCTGGCCGCCGTCAGTTTTGGTTGTGAATAAACCGAAACCTCGGGACCAAGCGCATCCTGAAAGATGTGTTCCAAAATCGGATAATGCGTGCACCCCAGCACAGCCGCCTGCGGGTTTGGCATCCGACGTTTAAGCGCAGATACATGCGAGCGCGCCAATGCCTCGGCCAGTTCCAGATCGTTGTCTTCAAGTGCATCGACAAGGCCGCCGCAGGGCTGTGCCTCGACGTCCACACCAACAGCACGAAACGCCAATTCACGTTGAAACGCGCGGCTCGCCACGGTGGCGGGGGTGGCAAACAGCGCCACTTGTTTCACCGCCACTTCGCGCGGTGCCGATTGATCTCCCCACATGCGTTCGGTCATGGCCTCGATCATTGGGACAAAGACACCCAGAACCCGCTTGTCTTTGGGAACCCAATTTTCCTGCATTCTTTTCAGCGCTACCGCAGAGGCCGTGTTGCAGGCCAGGATCACCAGATTGCAGCCCTGATCAAACAGCCGATCACAGGCCCGCGTTGTAATGTCGTAAATATCATCCGCATCGCGCACACCAATGGGCGCTATGGCATTGTCACCGAAATAGACCAATGGCTGGTCAGGCATCCGTTTGCGGATCGCCTCAAAGACGGTCAGGCCGCCCAGTCCACTGTCAAATACGCCTACAGGCATGGTGATAATTCCTAGGATAAACCTTTGTATACAAAGCAAAAAGGGCCAGCGCAGATGCGCCAGCCCTTTCCAAATTCCGATATGGAAAACTTAACGCTTAGAGAACTGGAAGCTACGACGCGCCTTGCGCTTACCGTATTTCTTACGTTCTACAACACGCGCATCGCGTGTCAGGAAGCCAGCGGCTTTCAAAGGCGCGCGCAGTGTCGGCTCATAAAGCTGCAATGCTTTGGAGATACCATGCTTAACCGCACCCGCTTGACCAGACAGACCGCCGCCTTTGACTGTGCACATCACGTCAAATTCGCCAACAACGCCAGCAACCTCAAAAGGCTGAGCCAAGATTAGACGCAGAACAGGGCGTGCAAAATAAACGTTTTGCTCTTTGCCGTTCACGGTCACTTTGCCAGAACCTGGCTTGATCCAAACACGGGCAACCGCGTCTTTACGTTTACCAGTTGCATAGGAACGGCCCAGTTCGTCACGCACGGCTTCGCGTGTGACAACAGCCGCTTCTACAGGTGTTTCTACAACGATGTCAGATGCTTCTACAGCGTCTTTCAAGTCGTCCAAGGATTTGATTTCGTCGCTCATGACTGGCTCCGCGTGTTTTTGGCGTTCATCGCTTTAACGTCGAGAACTGTTGGGTTCTGTGCTTCATGCGGGTGCTCTGCACCAGCGTAAACACGCAGGTTTGTCATTTGTTGACGGGACAACGGGCCGCCTGGCAGCATGCGTTGAACCGCTTTTGTCAACAGACGCTCTGGGAATTTACCCTCAAGGATCTGACCAGCCGTACGCTGTTTGATCCCACCTGGGTGACCCGTGTGCCAGTAGTGGATTTTGTCTGTGCGCTTTTTGCCTGTCATCTGCACCTTGTCGGCGTTGATGACGATCACATTGTCGCCCATATCCATGGAAGGTGTGAAAGACGCCTTGTGTTTACCACGCAAACGCATTGCAATAATCGACGCCAAACGGCCCAGCACCACGCCTTCGGCGTCGATGATGATCCATTTCTTGTCGATGTCAGCAGGAGTAGCTGAGAAAGTTTTCATCGATTTAGTCCCAATCAGGAAGTGAAAACGAGGCCAGCTGGCCCCGCGTGAATTCTGACTGTGCTTTTAACGGGTTGTGGGGCTGTGTCAAACACCTAATTCGGTGATTTATTGTTATAAAACAATGGTCTAAAAATATGGTATTATTTTACCCCATTTATTTACCCCTTTGGTGGGATCGAATAGGTCACATTGGCATGGGCCACTGGTTTTTCCATGCCTTCCGAATACAACAGCACATCCCCAACAGCGAGCGCTTTGCCGAGTTTTAACAGCCGCGCCTTGGCGATCAGGTCTACTTCGGCTGGTTTGCGCATGAAATCGATGGAGCAGTTTGTTGTCACGGTTAGCGCCTTGGGGCCGATATTCGCCAAGATGATCAGATAGAAACATACATCAGCCAAACCAAACATAGACGGGCCGGACACTGTTCCCCCTGGACGCAGGTGTTTCTCACTTACTTTCAGGCGCACCGTGATCTCATCTTCAGACAAATCCTCGATAGCAAAGTCGTCGCAGACCTGTGGAAAGACGTCTTTGAGAAAGACCTCCAGGTCGGGTATCGTCATTTTCAGCGCCATAGTCTTCCCCTGCTTAATCGTCTTGGTTAAGGTTTGGGCGAAATCGAATACACAGACAAGAGAAAAGCCATGACCGAAGCCATCCTGATCCGCGAAGACGTTGGTGCCGTTGCGACACTTACGATGAACACGCCAAAAACGCTGAACGCGCTGTCCGAAGACATGATTGCAGCACTGCAAGCCCAGTTCGACGATCTGATGGAAGATCGCAGCACCCGTGTGGTGATCCTGCGCGGCACAGGCAAGGCATTTTGTGCGGGTCATAACCTTAAAGAAATGACAGCCGCGCGGCAGGCTGAGGATGGTGGCAAGGCTTACTGGCTCGATCTGTTTGCGAAATGCACCAAGATGATGACGAGCATCCCAAAACTGCCCCAACCGGTGATCTGCCAGCCCCACGGTTTGGCAACAGCGGCAGGCTGTCAGTTGGTGGCCAGCTGCGATATGGCGGTGACGGACACAGACACAAAATTCGGCGTGAACGGCGTGAACATTGGGCTGTTTTGTTCGACACCGATGGTGGCCCTGTCACGCAATATCCCGCGCAAGCAGGCGTTTGAAATGCTGACCACGGGCAATTTTATCTCTGCAAACAAAGCGATGGAACTCGGCCTTGTGAATCGGGTGGTGGATGCGGCTGATCTAGAGGCTGAAACGGCTGAATTGGCTGCGCTGGTCGCATCCAAGCTGGGTGCGGCGGTAAAGGTCGGCAAACAAGCGTTTTACGAGCAAATCCAAATGAACTTGCAAGACGCCTATGCCTATACGGGCGAGGTTATGGCCGAAAATATGCTGTTTCGTGACACCGAAGAAGGCATCGCGGCGTTCCTTGAAAAACGCCCACCAGAATGGACGCAGGATTGATCACAGGTTGTAAATCTCGCCAAACTTAGCATTCAGATAGGCCAACAAAGGCGCGGCAGTGGGCGCATGACCAACAGCGCGTTTGATTGTGTCGCGTGGCTCATAAAGGCTGCCATGTTGGTGGATGTTTGTGCGCAACCACGCAAGGGCCGCCTTTGTATCGCCCTGCCCCAGATCATCTTGTAAAGTTGGGACATCAACGGACAGTTTTTCGTACAACTCGCCTGCATAAATATTGCCCAACGAATAGGTTGGAAAATAGCCAAACAGCCCCACAGACCAATGCACGTCCTGCAACACGCCATTTGACGGCTTGTCCACGGGATAGCCGAAATCAGCCGCGAAACGCGCATTCCACGCCTCTTCCAGATCGGCCACTTCCAAATCCCCTGCGATCAACTGGCGTTCCAGATCGAACCGCAAATAGACATGCAGGTTATACTGCACCTCGTCCGCTTCTGTGCGGATGAAACCGCGGTTCATCTTGTTCACCACGCGGTAGAATGTATCCTCATTGTCGATCCCAAAGTCGCCAAACACGTCCCGCATCCGGCGGTACAGATAACCCGTAAAGGGACGGCTACGGCCCAGTTGATTTTCCAAAATACGGCTTTGGCTTTCATGCACGCCCATTGAGACGCCTCGCCCGAGCATAGAGAGACCCATCGACTGGTCGATGCCCTGCTCATAGGTGGCGTGGCCCACTTCGTGGATCGTGGAATAGAAACAGTTGAACGGGTCTTCTTCAGACACTCGGGTCGTGATCCGCACGTCATTAAAACTGCCTGATGAAAACGGATGCACCGAAAAATCGAGCCGCCCGCGCGCCCAGTCATAGCCAAAGGCCGTCGCCAACTCATTTGCAATCATGGTCTGCTGTTCGCGTGAAAACTGACCTGTAAGCGTCGGGATTTCCGTGCCACTTTCCACCGCGTTCTGGCGCAGTTCCACCAAACCGTCGCGCAATCCACCTAGCAGCGCTGCCAGCTCTGGTTCCTGCATCCCGGGTTCGTAATCTTCCAACAGCGCATCGTACAGGTTGCCACCATCCGCAAGTGCTGCCGCCTCTTCGCGACGCAGATCGAGCACTTCGGTCAGCACGTCCTGAAACGCGGAAAAGTCATTTGCTTCGCGTGCCTTGGCCCAAATGCCCTGTGCCTGCGACGTGACACGCGCAATTTGCGTGGCCAGCTTGCTTGGAACTTTGGATTGACGTTCAAACTGACGGCGGATCAGGCGCACATTGGCAGCTTCCGCTTCGCTTAGGTTCTTGGTCTCTATGGCGTCCAGCCAATCGCCAATACGCGGATCCGTGCGCTGTGCATGGCTTACTTTTTCGAGCGTGCTCATCCATTCGGCACGTTGGGCCGCTGATCCCGATGGCATAATGGTTTCTTGATCCCATCCAAGCAGGCCAGAGATTTGCCCCAGCGCCACCACATCGCGGAAATGTTCAGAAAGAGCCGTGTATGCAGAATTAGATGTCATACCAATACCTTAACTATCTAAGCGTTTGCGCCTTTGGATAAAGCGCTGAAAAACGGGCGTTCAAGACACTGACAATCACAATAACAGCGCCCAACTGATGCAGGATCGCCCATTGCCAAGGTGCTGCGTTCAGAACCGTAATGATCCCCAACACCATCTGCGCCAAGACCGCTGCCAAGACCCAAACAAATGCACGCCGTGTCGCAACGATAGCCGAGCCCCGTGACGAATACCAGAGGTAGAGTGTCGCGAACAACGTTAAGTAACCCAGCATGCGGTGATTGAATTGCACCAGCGCGGGATTCTCAAAGAAATTTGACCAGAACGGGCTGTAATCAAAACTTTCAGAGGGCAAGAATTCGCCGTTCATCATCGGCCAATCGATATAACCCCGCCCCGCATCGATGCCCGCCACCAGCGCACCGCCAAGGATCTGGGCGAACACCAGTGCTAACAAGACCGTTGCCAGGGTCACAAAACGTTTTTCTTTGTTCCTCTGCGCTTGGAACAGATCCATTTCGGATTGCTGCAATTGCCACGCAAACCAGATCAAAAACCCAAGGATCACGAAGGCCAGCCCCAAATGTGTCGCCAGCCGATAAGACGCCACATCCAGCATCCGCCCCTCAAGACCCGAGGACACCATCCACCAGCCAATCGCCCCTTGCAGGCCACCAAGTGCGCCAACAAAAACCAGACGCCCCGTCCAACCTTTGGGGATCTGTTTGCGGATTAGGAAATAGAAAAAACCGAGCGCCCAAACCAGACCCACAAGGCGGCCAAGTTGTCTGTGGCCCCATTCCCACCAGTAAATCACCTTGAACTCTGCAAGGCTCATGCCTTTGTTTTGCAACTGATATTCTGGGATTTCTTTGTATTTTGCGAACTCACTTTGCCACACGGCTTCAGACATAGGGGGGATCGCACCTGTCACGGGCTTCCATTCCGTGATCGACAACCCGCTGTCTGTAAGTCGCGTTAGACCGCCCACCAGGATCATGCATACCACCAGCGCGAAAAGCACCAGCAACCAAGCGGCTATGGCGCGTCGCGCGCCGCTTTTGCCTGCATCAATCAAGCCCCCTTTTGGCGCCTCTTCTGCGGGCTTATCCGTTGAAACGTCTTCGAAAATGCTGCGTTGTTTGCTCATAACGGGCCTCTGTTGTCTTACCGTGCAAACTAGGGTGGGATGGCACCTGTTTCAACGTCTAAAGGGTCGCGGGTCAGCGGGATTTCGGGTGCTTTTCTGCAAGGGATTTGATGATCCCGTGGAATATGCGCACGTCTGCTTCGGTCAGCGGAAGTCGCGAAATCATGTTGCGCAGGGTCAGGATCATGCTTTCGGCCTTATGATCGGGCCAGAAAAAGCCAACACTGTCGAGCCGTGCCTCAAGCACTTCGGTCAGTTTTTGAATTTCAATGCTTTCTGCGCGTCGCGTACCTGCCATAGCTTCGACTTCGGGTACCACATCCGCGCCGTGACGCCGCCATTCATAGGCCAACAACAACACACATTGCGCAAGGTTGAGGCTGGCAAATGCTGGGTTCACAGGCACAGAAATGATCGCATTCGCCCGCGCAATATCTGGGTTTTCAAGGCCAGAGCGTTCCGGCCCAAACAAAATACCCACGTTCTGCCCTTCGGCAATCATCGCGCGGGCCTGTTCCATTGCGCGCTCTGGTGTCACAACGGGTTTGGTCAGATCGCGATCCCGTGCCGTGGTGGCAAACACATAGTGCAAATCCTCTACGGCTTGGGCGGTCGTGTCCTTAATCTGTACGTTATCAATGACCCGCGCCGCGCCAGAGGACATGGTCACAGCCTTCTGATTGGGCCAACCGTCGCGCGGATTGACGATCCGCATCCGTTCAAGACCGAAATTCCACATAGCACGCGCCGCCGCACCGATGTTTTCACCCATCTGCGGCTCTACAAGGATCACCGCTGGCTGAGGGCCACCCCAGTCATCTGCCTTTGCGTGGTCTGTGCCTGACATGCGGGATTAAACGCCTTCGACCAGAACCATAGTGCGGTTGGAATTGGCCAATGCAATGGGCAGGATCGCCTGGTATTCATCCGAATCATAGAAGGTCTTTGCCGCCTCTACGCTGTCGAACTGGATCACCACATTGCGATCTGATCCTGTGCCTTCGATCCATTCCGCAGCGCCTCCTTTAACAAGGAACGTGCCACCGAATTTTTCAGCGCAAGCAACCGTTTGGCTGGCGTATTTCATGTATTCTTCAGGGTTCGTGACTTCGATTTGTGCGATACAATAAGCGGCCATTACACACCCTCCACAAACAAATAATCGCGATCCGCAGCTGGCAGGCCGTGGCTTAGCGCTTTTTGATAATCAGGGCTGTTATAGAATGCCTTTGCAGTGTCCATATCAGGCCATTCGATGATCACATTACGCGCACGCGCAATGCCTTCCATCACAACAGTTTCCCCGCCACGGGCGAGGAATTTGCCGCCAAACTTTTCAACTGCAGGTCCTGCCAAAACGGCATATTCTGCGTATTCCGCATCATCATGCACATCAATATGTGCCATCGTGTAAACAGCCATCTCTAGCCCTCCAAAATCTTGCGCACCGCATCGAGCGCCGCATCCGCATTATCCGCAGACGGCCCACCAGCCTGTGCCATATCAGGGCGACCACCGCCCCCCTTACCACCGAGCGCCTCGGCAGCCGCTTTTACCAGATCAACCGCAGACAGGCCGTCCGTCAAGTCATCCGTGACACCCGCCGCCACGGCTGCCTTACCACCAGCGCCCGAAATTAGCACAATCGCGCCTGACCCCATGCGGGATTTATGCTCGTCGATCAGGCCGCGCAGGTCTTTGCCCGGAACGTCTGCCAAAACCTGGCCAAAGAAAGCCACACCGTTAATGGTTTCACTGTCCGCACCGCCACCCGTGCCACCCATTGCAATCTGTTTGCGCAACTCTGCAATCTCGTTTTGCATGGCTTTGCGTTCGTCTTGAAGTGCTTTGATCCGCGTTGGAACCTCGCCCGCTGGGGCCTTGAGCGCAAGCGCGGCCTCGGCCAACACGTTATCCTGACCCCGCAGAAAATCCTGTGCGGCCTGCCCTGTCAGCGCTTCGATCCGACGCACACCAGAACTGCTGGCGCTGTCGCCAAGGGCCACAAACGCACCAATGTCGCCCGTGCGCACCACATGCGTACCGCCGCAAAGTTCCAGCGAATAGGTGTTGCCATCCGTGCCTTTGCCCGAGCCGTCTTCACGCCCCATCGAAACGACACGGACTTCATCGCCATATTTCTCGCCGAACAACGCCTGCGCGCCCAGATCACGCGCCTCGTCTGGCGTCATGATCCGTGTTTCCACAGGGGTGTTTTGGCGGATGTAAGCGTTCACGTCCCGCTCCACCTGTGCCAATTCATCCACAGAAAGCGCTTTGGCGTGGCTGAAATCAAACCGCAGACGATCCTCTGCATTCAGCGATCCACGCTGTGCCACATGATCGCCAAGCGCCACGCGCAAAGCCTCGTGCAACAGGTGCGTTGCCGAGTGGTTTGCGCGAATGGCACTGCGGCGGGTATGATCCACAGTCAACTCTGCATAGTCGCCTTTGGTGATGGAGCCTTCGGACACTTTGCCGATGTGAACAAACACGCCCGCTTTTTTCTTAACATCCGTGATGCGCACTGACCCAGATGCGGTTTTCACCACGCCTGTGTCGCCAACCTGACCGCCGCTTTCGGCATAAAACGGAGTTTGGTTCAGCACCAACTGCACGTCCGTCCCCGTATCAGCAGCACCCGTCGGCGTGCCATCTACGACCATCGCGATGATTTGACCTTCGGCAACTTCGGTATCGTACCCAAGGAATTCCGTTGGACCGTGTTCGTCTACAACATCAAACCAGATGCTCTCGTCCACAGCCTCGCCCGAGCCTGTCCACGCAGCACGCGCCTTGGCCTTTTGAGCCTCCATCGCGGCATCAAAACCATCGGTATCCACATCCACGCCTTTTTCGCGCAGCGCGTCTTGGGTCAAATCCAGCGGGAAGCCGTATGTATCGTAAAGTTTGAAGGCCGTTTGACCATCAAGCGCTTTGCCTTCTGGTAGGCCTTCAAGTTCTGCATCCAACAGTTTCAAACCGCGGCCAAGCGTGGTTTTGAAACGGGTCTCTTCCAGCAACAGCGTTTCTTCGATCATGGACTGCGCATGGCCCAACTCGGGATAGGCTTGGCCCATCTGGCGCACCAGTTCAGGCACCAAACGGTGCATCAACGGATCAACAGAGCCGAGCAAATGCGCATGACGCATGGCGCGACGCATAATGCGTCGCAGCACATATCCGCGACCTTCGTTAGATGGCAAAACACCATCAGCGATCAGAAACGAAGTCGAGCGTAAGTGATCCGCGATTACGCGATGATGAACGTTTTGATCGCCATACGGATCAACGCCAGTGCCCTGCGCAGAGGCCTCGATCAGCGCCTTGAACAAATCGGTGTCATAGTTGTCGTGCGAGCCTTGCAGCAGTGCAGCAACCCGTTCGATCCCCATGCCCGTATCAATGCTCTGCTTTTCGAGCGCTTCTAAGCGTCCATCGGCAAACTGCTCGTTTTGCATGAAAACGATGTTCCAGATTTCAATAAACCGATCGCCGTCTTCTTCTGGGGAACCTGGAGGTCCCCCCCAGATATGGTCGCCGTGGTCATAGAAAATCTCGGTGCAAGGTCCACACGGACCCGTTGGACCCATGCGCCAAAAGTTGTCATCCGTCGCAATACGAATGATGCGGTCTTCTGGGACGCCGATCTTTTTCCAGATCTCAAAGGCTTCGTCATCTGTGTGATACACGGTCACATAAAGACGTGATTTATCAATACCAAAGTCTTTGGTGATCAGACCCCAAGCGAATTCAATCGCCTCTGCCTTAAAGTAATCACCAAAGGAAAAGTTACCCAGCATTTCAAAAAACGTGTGGTGGCGCGCCGTATAACCTACGTTATCCAGATCGTTGTGCTTGCCCCCTGCTCGCACACATTTTTGCGCCGTCGTCGCACGATTAAAATTGCGATTTTCGGCCCCCGTGAACACGTTTTTAAACTGCACCATGCCTGAATTCACAAACATCAATGTCGGATCATTGCGCGGCACCAAAGGAGAGCTTTCAACGCGCGCGTGACCGTTCTTTTCAAAGTAAGAAAGAAACGTGGAGCGGATATCGTTTACGCCAACCATAGTATATGCCTTTGTGCCAGTGAGTTTAGTCGGTGGAATAAGTTCGTTTGCGGTTATACCGCCCTTGTCGCAACTGTCCACAGCACAAACAAAAACGCCGTGGATTTGCGTCCACGGCGTTTCAAAAGTGTTGTGTTTGAAGTTACGCTTCTAGGACGTCGTCGTTGTCGTCTTTCGCTGCCGCCTCGGCTTCTGGTTTTGGCATGTCGAAATCAAGCCCGTGGGACGCACGGATCTTGTCTTCAATCTCCCAAGCCACGCCGGGATTGTCCTTTAGGAACGTCTTTGCATTTTCACGGCCCTGCCCAATGCGCTGATCCCCGTAAGAGAACCAAGAGCCAGACTTCTCAACGATGCCAGCTTTCACGCCAAGGTCGATCAATTCGCCCCGTTTGGAAATGCCTTCGCCGTACATGATGTCGAATTCCACCTGTTTGAACGGCGGCGCAACTTTGTTTTTCACGACTTTCACGCGGGTGGCGTTGCCAACCACTTCGTCGCGGTCCTTGATCGCACCAATGCGGCGGATATCCAAACGCACGGAGGAGTAGAATTTCAGCGCGTTGCCGCCTGATGTGGTTTCTGGAGAGCCGAACATCACGCCAATTTTCATACGGATTTGGTTGATGAAGATTACGGTACATTTGGATTTTGAAATCGAACCCGTCAACTTACGCATGGCCTGAGACATCAGCCGCGCCTGTGCGCCCACTTGGTGATCGCCCATGTCGCCTTCAAGTTCGGCCTTTGGTGTCAGCGCCGCTACAGAGTCGACCACAACCATAGACACCGCACCAGAGCGCACCAGGGTGTCTGTAATTTCGAGCGCTTGCTCGCCTGCGTCTGGTTGGGAAATCAACAACTCGTCCAGATCCACACCCAATTTCTTGGCATATGTCGGATCAAGCGCGTGTTCCGCATCTACAAATGCACACACACCGCCAGTTTTCTGCTCTTCTGCAATCGCGTGCAGCGTGAGCGTCGTCTTACCAGAGCTTTCAGGGCCGTAAATTTCAATAATACGCCCTTTCGGGATACCACCAATGCCAAGCGCAATGTCCAAGCCAATGGAGCCTGTCGATGTGGCTTCGACGTCCATAATTGGGTTGTCACCCAATTTCATGATAGAGCCCTTACCGAACTGCCGCTCAATTTGACCGAGCGCAGATTCGAGTGCTTTTTGCTTATCCATAGACTTTCTTTCCGTCATATCGAGTAGGTTCGCCGCCATTGTTTCGTCTCCGTTATTTCACATTGCCGTAGGCTCGGCAATCGCTGCTAAGTGGTTTTGGGACATTGCCCTAACCGTTATGATGTTCGCCTCTTGTTCTCACTTGTCTGTATGAGAACAAAACGCAAACAATTCAAGTAAAATTTTTCAATTCCACAATTCGTTAGGAAGGTTTATGAATGGTAAAGAGGTAGAATTTTTATGCGTATGGTAGGGTTAGATAGTCTAAGATGATGGTTTTCCTCAAAGAAAAGCTGGTCTTCTTTGCGACGCCCAAGACGGCGTCCACATCTATTGAGCTGGCTTTGGGCACAACCTGCGATATCCGAATCTCTAAAGTGCCAAACGCCAAGCATACACCTTATCGTAAATACCAACGTTTGCTTGAACCGTTCATCATGACGTTGACAGGTGATGAGCCTGATACAGTGGCCGTTATTCGCGAACCGATTGACTGGCTGGGCAGTTGGTATCGGTATCGCTCGCGCCCCGAACTTAATGGGATGAAGAACTCCACCGCCGAAATCAGCTTTAATCAATTTATCGAAAGCTACCTGTCAGAGGATCCCAAACCTTTTGCGCGGATCGGGTCGCAGGCCAAGTTTATGTCAGATAAGAACGGTGACGTCGGCATGAGCCATCTGTTTCGATATGAAGATATCGACGGATTGGTGCGGTTTATGCAAAATCGCATTGGTAAGCAGTTTCAACTGGGCCGTGCCAATCAATCCCCAAAAGCGGATTTGGACCTTAGTGCTGATCTGCGTTCTGAACTGGTGACAGCACTGTCTCCAGACTTTGAGATTTACGAGCGCCTAAAACCGCCAACAACGGATGGTTAATTTGCCAGCTCGCGCACCATTTCGATCAATTGTTTGAGCGAGAACGGTTTTGGCAAAAACGACGCGTTGGAAATCTCTCCGTATTCAGTTGTGAAGCTTTCTTCGGCATAGCCTGACACAAAGATGACTTTCACATCGGGTCGTGTTTCTTTGGCTTTGGCAACCCAGGTTGGTCCGTCCATACCTGGCATAACAACGTCCGACACGATGATATCCACGAACAGATCGGGATCCGCCAGCTTGTCCAAGGCAACTTCTGCCGAGTCTGCTTCGGTCACGCGCACGCCTTGCATGGCCAAGGCACGGGACGCAAATGTGCGCACAGGGGCCTCGTCTTCGACCAACAGCACAGACAATCCGTTCAGCGAAGTGGATTGCCCCGTGCGGTCGCGCTTGCGCGGTTCAACAGGGGCGACTTTGCCTTCATGGGCGGGCAGCAAAATGGTAAATTCGGATCCTTTGCCAACCTCGCTATCCGCAAAAATAAACCCGCCTGTCTGTTTCACGATTCCATAGGCCATCGACAGGCCAAGCCCCGTCCCCTCGCCCACATCTTTGGTGGAAAAGAACGGCTCAAATATCTTTTCAAGGTGTTTGGCGCGAATGCCGACGCCCGTGTCTGCCACGCTGATCGTGACGTACTTGCCTTTTGGAACCACCACGCGGTTCATACGTTTGTTAACCTCGAACACTTGCGTGCCAGAGCGAATGGTGACTTCGCCGCCATCAGGCATGGCATCGCGGGCATTGACCACAAGGTTCATGATGACCTGCTCCAATTGGCGACCATCGACAAATGCACTGGGCAGGTCTTTGCCGTATTCTGCCACCAGACTGACTTTTTCCCCCAGCAGGCGGCTTAGCAGATGGGTCAGCTCGGACAGGGTTTCGTTAACAGACAAAACCTGCGGCGTTAGCGTTTGTTTTCTGGAAAACGCCAGCAATTGGCCGACCAGCGCCGCCGCGCGATTGGCGTTTTGATTGATCTGCACCAGATCGGCGTGATCCTGATCGCCTTTTTCATGACGCAACAACAGCAGATCACAATAGCCTGAAATTGCCGTCAAAAGATTATTGAAATCATGCGCAACTCCACCAGCCAACTGGCCAATGGCCTGCATCTTTTGGCTTTGGACGAACTGTGCTTCCAGTGATTTCAGCTCGGTCGCATCGGACAGTGTTGCGATCAAACCGCCCTGCCCATCCACGGGAGGTGGCATCAAGGACACTTGCAAAATCGCCTCGGTCTTGGAGCGTTTTACCTGCACCATTTCGGGTTTGCTGACATCATTGCTGTCTTGCGCGGTCTGCATCCACGTGTTGACACTGCGCCCCAGCCCTTCGACCAAGTTTTCAAACAGTGGCGTTTCTGCGGGTTCAAGGCGCAGAAAATCCCGCGCGGCGGTGTTGGTTTGTCCGACCCGTCCCTGGCCGTCGATATGGACCATCGCAATGGGCAGGCGATCAAACAGGCTCTGAACTTTTTGCGCGATCTGCGCTTCGGTCATCGGGTCGATGGGGTGTTGTTGGGGGGGTACAGGTTGGGGTTCGGGCATCCCAAAGGGCACATCATTGGCGTCAAACTCGGCGCCATTGCCAGCTTTCCAACGACGGCCCAACGCAACCAGAACAAAGCCGCTGACAAAAGCCAGCATACCAAAGCGCAGTGTTGCATCAGGCAGCGCCCAAAACAGAAACAGGCTTGCGCCCAAAATCCAAACCATCGCCACTGGCGTGACGTATCGTGAAATCTTAATCGTCGACATAGGGCCTCCCACAGCTCTTCGATTAAAACTCCACCCCTATATTTTTCGCTTTTAAATTATTAACCAATTCACACTTACACGCCAGAGTTGTTTTGCAAAACAGCGCAATAAAACCCGTCTCCGGGCGCATCAACGGCAAAACTGTGGTCTTTCAGCACGTCGAAGGCAGGATTCTGTGCTAAAAAAGCATCCACCTGCGCCCGATTTTCCCGTGTGAAAATGGAACAGGTCGCATAAACCAGTGTGCCGCCCGCTTTGGTGCAGGCCGCCGCCTGTTCTAAAACGCTGGCCTGAATCTCCTGCAGCTCGGTTAGGCGGTCTTGCGTCAGCCGCCACTTGCCTTCTGGATTGCGCCGCCAGGATCCTGATCCAGAACAGGGCGCATCCACAAGAACGAGGTCATAGTGCGACGCGCGCGGTTGGGCTGACAGCAACTTAACCTTTGCCCCTGCCCGCTTTGCCCGCTCTTCTAACGGAGCCAGCCGTGCGGCACTGATATCCCACGCATCTATCCGTGCGCTTGGCATCGTGCCCGCCATCGCGAGGGATTTCCCACCGCCACCCGCGCAAAAATCGAGCACGCGGGCGTTTGGCTGAAGGTTCAGCATGGCAATCACAGCCTGCGACGCGGCGTCCTGCAATTCCACCAGACCATTTGCAAAAGCCTTGGATCCACCAACACGGCGCGGATTTTGGGTGACACGCAGCGCCGTTGAGACACCATCGACAGGTTCCGTGAGGATATCTTCGGCTGCCAAAGCGTTTTGCGCTGCGCCAACATTGGTTTTCGCTGTGTTCACACGAAGATCAACGGGCGCACGCATGCTTAAGGCCGTCGCAGTGGCGTTAAACCCGTCCTCAAGATCAGCCTGTGCAATCTGCGCGATCCAATCTGGCAGGTTCGCGCAGTCCGATTGGGTTGGTTCAGGCGCGTTTTCTAATGTTGCCAACTCTTCAAC
>CALLAV010000345.1 GCA_938001995.1 uncultured Amylibacter sp.
CAAAGTCATCACAACCTTGATCCAGAACTGAATGTTCATCTGGCCTTCATATTTCACCGCAGGGGCAGAGCTGGGTTTGATCAACGCGTAAACGAGGATGTAGAGCATATAGAGCCCAACCAGCACTAAGCCTGGAACAAACGCGCCAAGGAACATTTCACCCGCTGATGTAGACCCCACATCAAAGACGGATGGCATGGACAATTCGCCCGTGCTTTCCTTGTGCAGGATTTTACGGGCAGAAGACGCTTGGTCCGTGGCAGACGCCAATTGGTCTGCCAGAATAATCAAAACAATAGACGGCGGGATAATCTGGCCCAGCGTTCCAGAGGCCGCGATTGTGCCAGAGGCCAGCGACGGCGAATAGCCGTTGCGCAACATTGCAGGCAATGAAATCAGGCCCATCGCAACAACCGTTGCACCCAAAATACCCGTTGTGGCCGCAAGAAGCGCGCCAACAAACACAACCGAAATGCCCAAACCACCCGGGATCGGACCAAACAGCGACGCCATCGTCAGCAGCAAATCCTCAGCAATTTTGGAGCGTTGCAGCATAATGCCCATGAAAATAAACAACGGAATGGCAATGAGAGTATCCCTCTCGACCTCCCAATAGACGCCGCGCAGGTTTATCGTCCCCGCCGAGAGCCACTGTTGCGGCCCCCCTGTGTGGAAATAGGCATCCGTGCCGCCGCCAAACAAATACCCTGCCCCAGCAGCAAGTCCAAAGGTGATGATCGCAGCACCTGGAAGGGCAAAGGCTACGGGATAACCAGAGCCAAGGGCTGTGGCCATGATGAGAACCAGAACGGCGAGAAAAAAGAGTTCCATTGGTCTTGGTCCTTAATGAGCTATGGGTGCTGGCGCGCGTTGGCCAGGTTCGTTGCGATAGTTTGCAACCGCTTCCAAAAAGTAGCTGGTGAATTGGATCAACATTGTAATCGCAAAGATCGCAAGGAAGGCCGCCATTTGATATTTCACGAACAGGCCATTGCCGCCTGATTGTGTCACCTCAAAGTTCATGATGGGCGAGTTGATCATGGACTGTTTGCCATTGATCCCTAGCGCAAGGATCACCCAACAGGTGGTTGCCCCCAGAAACAAAGATCCAACCGCGTTTACAAACCCTCGGGTTTTATCTTTGAAACCTGCATATAGAACATCGACGCGCACGTGGCCTTCTTCAAACAATGTATAGGCAGACGCGAACAGGAACAGCGCCGCATACCAGTAGCGTACCAGATCGCCCATAAAGGCCTGTTCATAGGAAAACACGAAACGGGTGATTACGATGGCCAATTCCGCCGCCACGATTAACAATGCAAGCCACGTAAACCCGAGCGTGCGGGTGAAGAGCGCAATCACGAAGCCCGCGATGATCAGCGGAATGTGAATGGTACTGCCCACATAGCGGGCGTTCTTGAACGAGCTGACTTGTTCAGCAGAAATAAGGCTGCCCCAGAGGTCTTCGACGCGCATAAAAGCAATGGCGGTGTCAGCCACACCAACGAAGAACACCGACCAGAAACAGGCGCGGATCAGGTAGACGTTAAAGCGGTGCATGATATGCGCATCCCAGCGCAGTGCGACCGCGCGGCTGCTAAAGACATAGCCAATCGCAAGCCCGATCAAAGCCACATAAATAAGAAGCGGGATCAGGGCAGCGGTATTGCCTTGGGTGAGCAGCGTTGTCGCGCGCTCAAACCCGAAGCCGACCTCTAATACGTTGTTAACTAAAAACCCTGTCAGAACCGCCAGCATCGTCCAACCAAGAAGACGCGTGAAGGGAGCGGGTGAACCGTATTTCTGCACCATGGCAGAAGAAGCATCGGAAGCCATTCTATTCCCCATTGGGCCACAGGCCCTAAAAAACCGAATATTACCGTCAGGCAGACGGTCCCATGACAGCGCAGCTGCTGTTATGGATTGTTAGATATGCGGGGCCAAAATGACCCCGCAAAGTTTTTGTCGCTAAAAGCGTTACTCGGTCAGGCCAAGCACACGGTTACGCTGGTTAATGTAGCCAACTTCGAAGTTCGCCATCATTGTACCCATTTCGCGTAGTTTGGACTGGAACGCGTCGTCGATCTTTGCAGCCAGTGGCGAATGCGCACGGGTTTCTTCAAAGACTTCTTCCGCAGCTTCGCCGAAGCTATCCCAAACATCGTCGTTGAACGAACGCACCTGAACGCCCTGCTCGTTTACGAGCTTGGACAGGTATTCGCCGTTGTTTGCGATGTTTTCTTCGTGGGAGGCAGCGTGCTCTTCCATACAAGCAGCTTCGATCACAGCTTTTTCCCAATCGGAAAGGCCTTCGAACCATGCTTTGTTCATACCAAACGCAAGACCACCACCTGGCTCGTGCATACCAGCCGTGTAGTAGAATTTCGCAGCTTCATAGAACTTCATGAAATAGTCGTTGTACGGACCAACCCACTCTGTTGCGTCAATCGCGCCAGACACGAGGTTTTCATAGATCTGACCACCTGGAAGCGACACAGTGGACGCGCCCAATTTGGACATAACCTGACCACCAAGGCCCGGAATACGCATTTTCAGACCTTTCAGGTCGTCTGCGCTTTCGATTTCTTTGTTGAACCAACCGCCAGCTTGCGTACCAGTTGAACCACATGCGAAGGCTTTGATGCCAAACTCGCCGGACAGTTCGTCCCACAGAGCCTGACCGCCACCGAATTTGATCCAAGCGTTCCACTCTGGTGTGGACATGCCAAATGGTACAGCTGTGAAGTAGTTGAAGCCAGCGTGCTTGCCGCCCCAGTAGTAATCCGCCGCGATGTACGCGTTAGAGTTACCAGATGCCACTTCGTCAAATGAGTCAAACGCACCAACGCGCTCGCCTGCTGCGAAGTAGTTCACTTTCAAAGCACCGTTGGACAGCTGTTCAATGCGTGCAGCCAAACGTTGTGCAGATGTACCCAGACCTGGGAAATCCCGTGGCCAAGTCGATACGATTGTCATTTCTTTTGCGTGGCTTGCAGACACTGCTGGTGTAGCCAAAGCCGCGGCACCTGCACCAAGTGCGGCGGTAGTTAGAAACTTACGACGTTCCATGTATGTATTCTCCTCCATGTTAACAGCAAATTCGACAGACTGACCGCAGAGGCCAATGGACTGTCGAACGCTAAGTTAACATGCAAGCAGAGACGCCAAAAAAGCAACAGGTTTTATGACCTAAACACCCACAGAGTAACACAATTTCCCAAATTCGGCCCATATTGAAAGAAATGGGCGAATTTTCTGCCTAAACCTTATGCTAAATGTCGTGCGGGCTTATTTGTTGTACACCGCAGTATACCGAAGCCCCACTTTGTTAACGCTAACGTTTCACGGCATTCCTGCCCAAATTGGTAAAGTGGATATACCAAATCCGAATCAAAATCAGAATTGGTGAAATAATATTACAAAATCGACCGATCTGGCGACATTTTGTTGGAAAAAGGCTTGACCCCTTTGACACCGCTTTATAGTTTACGCGCATGAATACGGAAAATGCAGAAATTCTAGTCGTAGTGACCAAGCGCATGGCGCGGAAACGATAGCACTCGTTTCCTGAACCATGCGCAGCCCCCAGATGGGGGTTTTTTTATGCCTGATCCGAATTCTAATGAAACTATGATGTGAAGCTGGAGCAAGAATATGACACGTCAGATAACTGGAGCACAAATCGTTGTTAAAGCCTTGAAGGATCAGGGCGTCGACGTCGTCTTTGGATACCCAGGCGGTGCGGTCCTACCGATTTATGACGAGATCTTTCAGCAAAACGACATTCGCCACGTCCTCGTTCGCCACGAACAAGGCGCGACACATGCGGCCGAAGGCTATGCGCGCTCTACCGGTAAACCCGGTGTTGTTCTGGTAACTTCTGGTCCGGGCGCCACGAACGCGGTGACGGGCATGACCGATGCGCTGATGGACAGCATTCCGATGGTGGTTCTGACGGGCCAAGTTCCGACGTTCATGATCGGCAACGATGCATTCCAAGAAGCAGACACCGTTGGCATCACGCGACCTTGCACGAAACACAATTGGTTGGTGCGCGACACGAATGATTTGGCGCAAACCATGCACCAAGCGTTCCACGTGGCCACATCTGGCCGCCCCGGCCCTGTTTTGATCGACATTCCAAAGGACGTGCAGTTCGCCAAAGGTAACTATGTTGGCGCGGCAAAAGCCGACAAAGGCCATTACGCACCGCGCGTGAAGGGCGACATGGAAAAGATCACCGAACTGGTCGATCTGATCGAAAGCGCAAAGAAGCCGATCATCTATTCGGGGGGTGGGGTGATCAACTCTGGCCCTGCGGCATCGACGCTGCTGCGCGAATTGGCAGATGCAACGAAGTTTCCCGTGACCTCTACATTGATGGGGCTTGGCGCCTACCCTGCGTCCTCGGACCAGTGGCTCGGAATGCTTGGCATGCATGGAACATATGAGGCCAACATGGCCATGCACGGATGTGATCTGATGATCAACATTGGTGCGCGTTTTGACGACCGCATCACGGGTCTGGTTGACGAATTTAGCCCAAAATCAAAGAAGGCGCATATTGATATCGACCCGTCTTCGATTAACAAAGTGATCCGCGTGGATGTGCCGATCATCGGCGATGTAGGCCATGTTCTTGAAGACTTGCTCAAAGTCTGGAAATCGCGCGGGCGCAAGACCCAAGCGGATGCAGTTCAGAAATGGTGGGGTCAATTGAACGAATGGCGGTCAATGGATTGCCTGAAGTACGAACAAAAAGGCCCGATCATTAAGCCGCAGTATGCCTTGGAACGGCTGGAAGCCCTGACCAAAAATCACGATCGTTACGTGACTACCGAAGTGGGCCAGCACCAGATGTGGGCCGCACAATTCATGGGCTTTAACGATCCGAACCGTTGGATGACATCGGGTGGTTTGGGTACGATGGGTTACGGGTTTCCTGCGTCCATCGGTGTGCAAATGGCGCATCCTGATGCATTGGTCATCAACGTGGCGGGTGAAGCCAGTTGGTTGATGAACATGCAAGAAATGGGCACGGCGATGCAATATCGTTTGCCTGTGAAACAGTTCATTTTGAACAACGAGCGTTTGGGCATGGTCCGCCAGTGGCAGGAATTGTTGCACGGCGAGCGCTATTCCAGCAGTTGGTCTGAATCCCTGCCTGATTTCGTGAAACTGGCCGAAGCTTTTGGCGCGAAGGGCATTCAAGTATCTGATCCAGCGGATCTGGATGAAGCGATCATGGAGATGATCAACTACGACGGCCCCGTTGTGTTTGATTGTTTGGTGGAAAAGCACGAAAACTGCTTCCCGATGATCCCGTCGGGCAAGGCCCACAACGAAATGCTGCTCGGCGATGCGTCAACGCAAGGCGCAATCGAAGCTGGCGGCGCGGTGATGGTGTAAGGAGCGGTCGCTTGACCCTGTTCTTGGCGCTAGGCCGACTGTTCCACGTAAATCGTAATCCCGACGCCCCCCGCGTCGGGGTAGATGTCGGTTTTCTGAACAGTCACTTCAACGGCTTTGACTTGACGGTCTTCCAACGCTTTGGCGGCAATCATTTCTGCAAAGGTTTCGATCAGTGGCACATGGGTGCCGCTGTTGGACACTTCGCGCAAATGATCTACCACAGGGGCGTAGGACGCATAGCCACCGCTTTTGCGCACTTCAGAAGGCACAAGCATCTTCAAAGACACGCGGACCGTTTGACGCCAAGTTGCTTCGAAATCCAGAACACCGATGTTCATCAAGAACGTCAGGTCTGTAACCGCAATAATATCGTGATCCGCATCTGCGTGCATTGGCTCTTCTCCAAGGTTGAGCGTGTAAATGCCTGATTTGCGATCACATGACAATAGAGCGGGGCGCACCCAATGGTCACGCCCTACCCCACAGACTAATCCCACCACATGAACACAGGAGTGGACCCATGAAAGTTAAAAAAGGCACATCGCGGCGCAGTGCGTATAACCTACAGAGCGTTTACGGCGATGAGATCGAAACACACACGCTTGCGGTGATTGTGGACAACGAAGCGGGTGTTCTGGCCCGTGTCATTGGCCTGTTTTCGGGCCGAGGCTATAACATCGAAAGCCTGACTGTCGCCGAGATCGACCATGAAGGTCATCGCTCGCGCATTACTGTGGTTACCACTGGAACGCCTGCGGTGATTGAGCAGATCAAAGCACAGCTTGGCCGTTTGGTTCCTGTGCATGATGTTCACGACCTGACCGTTGAAGGCCCGAGCGTGGAGCGGGAATTGGCGCTGATCAAAGTGGCTGGTAAGGGCGACATGCGGGTCGAAGCCCTGCGCACTGCCGAAGTGTTCCGAGCGCGCGTCGTGGACAGCACGCTTGAAAGTTTTGTGTTTGAAATCACAGGTGCGCCCGAAAAGATCGACGCATTTGCAGAAATGATGCGCCCGCTCGGTATGGTGGAAATCGCCCGCACAGGCGTTGCCGCAATCATGCGCGGCACTTAAACGCATCTTATTCCAATGAAACAGATGCGCCCTGACATGCCTTGTGTTGGGGCGTTTTTCTATCAGTGCAGAGGCTTTGATCCACGGAGCAGAACGATCGAATTTACCCGTTCCGAGGCACGGCCTTTGACCACGTCAAACACGATTTCCAAACCTGAATGCAATCCGGTTATTCCAAAGGCATCCAATGCTTTTTTGGTAATGAAAACAGCGCCTTCTTCTGTCTCGCCATGTACAAACCCATACCCACGCGCCGCATCATACCAGAGCACGCGCCCCCTTCTTAACACAAGTCCCATCTGTCTCTTTCCTTCACCTCAAGCTAACAGCGCAAAATAACGCTCAACCAGAGATAGTGCTATCTTCTAAAATGCAAAGGTTATTCATAGATTGTCTTGGTGGTACAGCACCTTAACACTAAAATCTAAAGTTGTGCAATTGGTGAATGTCTGAAATTCTTAACGAGCTTTCTTAACCGCTAAGGTGCGTAATGAGGGCGCGCAGGGATGCTGGCATATTCCGTTTTTGCGGGTAAAGGATGTTGATATCCAGTTCCGGCAGCACATGGTCTTTTAGGATCGGCACCAGTTCACCCGTTTCAAACGCATCTCCGACAATAAAGTCAGGCAGCACCGCGATGCCTCGCCCCTTTAGCGCGAGAGAGCGATTATAGTGCCCTGAATTTGACGAATACCGCCCAACAATGCGTTTGCGCACCTGTTTGCCGCCCTTCATCGCCACCCATTCCGAGCCAGAAGCATAGTTATTGTAAAGAATGCACTGGTGATTTTGCAAATCGTCAAAATCTTTGGGT
>CALLAV010000346.1 GCA_938001995.1 uncultured Amylibacter sp.
TGTGCGCGTAAGAACCGCAAAATCGCCTTCTTCAAGGTACGTGACCTTGCTTGTCATTGGGGCAAGCGCGAGCGCATCAGAGCCAACAAACATTTCGCCGTCCCCATGGCCAATCGCCAATGGCGAGCCTTTGCGTGCAGCTACCAACAGATCCTCGTGCCCGTCAAACAGGAAGCACAGCGCATAGGCGCCGTCTAGCCGCGCAACAGTTTGGCGTGCTGCCTCAACTGGCTCAAGCCCTTGTTTCAAAAGACTTTCGCACAGCTTCACAATGGTTTCCGTGTCGGTTTCTGTTTCAAACGTGCCACCCTGCGCGGCCAGTTCTTCGCGCAATTCGCGGTAGTTTTCGATGATCCCGTTGTGCACCACGGCCACATCCCCAGCGCGGTGCGGGTGGGCATTTTGCACGTTTGGTGCACCATGCGTCGCCCAGCGTGTGTGCCCGATGCCCGCCTTGCCGCGAATGGGTTCGTGTACCAACTTATCAGACAGGTTCACCAGCTTGCCAACCGCGCGGCGGCGTTCCAGCTTGCCCTCATGCACGGTAGCAATTCCGGCGCTGTCATAACCGCGATATTCCAGCCGTTTCAGCCCATCCACAAGGATCGGCGCTGCTTCGTGATTGCCCAGAATGCCAACAATACCGCACATATTATTTATCCTTGTTTTTGGCGGCCTTAGCGGCCTTCAATCGGTTCATCAGCCGCAAAGCCAATCCCGGTTTGTTTGCTTGTTTCGCCCGTGAAATCGCCATGGCCGCGTCGGGGACATCTTCGGTAATCACCGATCCAGATCCCGTCATCGCATCATCGCCAACCCGTACAGGGGCCACCAATGCCGTGTTCGACCCGATAAATGCCCGTTTACCGATGATGGTCTGGTGTTTGAACACCCCGTCATAGTTGCAGGTGATCGTACCCGCGCCAATATTTGCGGCATCGCCCACATCCGCATCACCCACATAAGACAGGTGATTAACCTTGGCCCCTTCGCCAATGGTGGCGGCTTTGATCTCAACAAAATTGCCAACCCGTGCGCCATTGCCGATCTCGGCCCCCGGTCGCAACCGCGCGTAGGGACCAACCACAGCCTCTTGGCTGACATGACAGCCTTCGAGATGGGAGAACGCGCGGATCAACGCACCGCTTTCGATGGTGACAGCAGGGCCAAACACCACGTTTGCCTCGATCACGGCATCACGGCCTACATGCGTGTCATAGGCGAAAAATACTGTGTCTGGGGCGTGCATTGTCACCCCGTTTTCTAGACATTCCGCACGCGACCGCGCCTGAAATGCAGCATTCGCCGCCGCCAAATCGCTGCGGGAATTCACGCCCATCGTCTCGGCCTCGGAACAGGTGATTGCAGCGCAGGTGTCGCCTTTGCCACGGGCCAACCCAACGACATCCGTTAGGTAGTATTCGCCGCTGGCATTATCGTTTCCAATGGCATCAATCAGAGTAAACAACTCTGCACGATCTGCGCAAATAACCCCAGAATTACAGAGCGTTATGGCAAGTTGCTCATCCGTGGCATCCTTTGCTTCGACAATGGCATCAAGCCCGCCATCAGTATCTGTCACCAAACGCCCGTATCGACCTGGCACGGCTGCTTCGAACCCCAACACAACCACGCTCGATCCAGCAGCGCGCGCGTCGAGCATGCGCCGCAAGGTATCTTCTTGAATGAACGGCGTGTCCCCATACAGAACCACCACATCTCCATCAAAATCCGCCAGCGCCTCCGCGGCTTGCTGAACCGCGTGCGCCGTGCCCAACTGCTCCTCTTGCGTCACGATCACCGCATCTGGATCATACGCCTGCGCCGCCGAGCCAACGGCTTCACCACCGTGTCCTGTGACCACAACAATGCGCTCGGCCTCTATGGATTGGGCAGATTGCATGGCATGCACCAACAGCGGCGCATGGGCTACATGGTGCAGCACTTTGGGAAGATCGGATTTCATGCGGCTGCCTTGTCCGGCTGCCAAAATTACCACTGCGACAGGCATAGCGCCCCCTGCGTTTCTTGTTTTTCACCTGATAGCCTGAAAAACGCCGCGCAGAAAGCCCCGCGACCTCAACAAGTCTTTCATTGCGTTACAGCCTGTGGCAACAGGGGCAAAATAGGGGGCGATATGAAGTCTGTAATCTTTGATCTTGATGGCACGTTGGCGGATACCAGCGCAGACCTAATTGCGGCAGCAAACGCTTGTTTTGAAGGGCTAGGACAGGGCACGCCGCTTGATCCTGTGGCGGATGCGTTGACGGCATTTCACGGCGGTCGCGCAATGCTGCGCTTGGGCTATGAAAGGCTCGGTGAGAACTGGGAAGAGAGCATGGTCGATGAGCAATACCCTGTTTTGCTGGATTATTACGCCGATCACATCGCTGTTCACACCAAACTGTATCCAAATGTCGTGCCCGCACTCGAAGAATTACAACGCCGTGGATACCTGCTGGGCATTTGCACAAACAAACCCGAAGGCCTCGCTGAAACTTTGATGGCAGAACTCGGCATTCGCGACATGTTCGGCGCATTGCTGGGCGCAGACACGTTACCTGTGCGCAAACCGAACCCAGAACACCTGTGGGAAACAATCCGCCGCGTGGGTGGTGATCTTGGACGTTCCGCGCTGATCGGGGATACTGACAACGACCGTTGCGCCGCCAGAAATGCCAATGTGCCTAGCGTACTTGTCACCTTCGGCCCATCAGGCGAGGCGATCAAATCGCTGGAACCCGAAGCATTGCTCAATCACTACGACGAACTGCCCGACCTGATGGATCGTTTGATTTCCTGAAACAGCAGGTCCAGCTTTGCTGAAGGTCGCAACGCGGGCTTGAACAGGCCGCTGGTTTGCGCTTTCCATTGTTCAAACTCACAGAAAGACCGCCCCGTGACACAGAACTTCACTGGAAACTTCACTCAACAAGAACCTCTCCCCGAAGAAGCGATCGAGGCCGCCATCGCCGTCATGCGCCACGGCCGTTTGCACCGATATAACCTGTCTGACGGCGAAGCAGGCGAAACCGCGCTTCTGGAACAAGAATTCGCCGCCTACACAGGCGCAAAATACTGCGTTGCGGTCGCCTCTGGCGGCTACGCCCTTGCAGCGGCCTTGCGTGCGGCAGGGGCCAAGGCAGGGGACAAGGTTTTGACCAACGCATTCACGCTTGCC
>CALLAV010000347.1 GCA_938001995.1 uncultured Amylibacter sp.
TTTGTCGGTTTCAGAAACGTCCGAAGCCGTGCCAGAGGTGGATACGGGTGCGGATGTGGTCTACATCGCGGAGCCGCTGGATCGGCCAGAGGCGCTGGATGGGCATACCTATAAGATGAAGTGGCCTGAATCCGAGCATGCGATTTATATCACCATTAATGACATCATTCAAAACGGTCAACGCCGTCCATTCGAGGTGTTTATCAACTCCAAAAACATGGAGCATTATGCGTGGACGCTGGCGCTGACGCGGATGATTTCAGCGGTGTTCCGTCGCGGGGGCGATGTGTCCTTTGTGGTAGAAGAATTGAAGGCGGTGTTTGACCCGCGCGGCGGTGCTTGGGTGCAAGGGAAGTACATTCCAAGCATGTTGGCCGCCATCGGGAGTGTGATTGAAGAACACATGGTGCGCATCGGGTTCATTGGTGGTGAGGGGATGCATTTGAAATCTGACCCGGCATCTGAAGTGATCCAGTTGGGCCAGCAAGCGCGTGGGAAATCTTGCCCGTCTTGTGGTGGCATGGGGTTGCAGATGGTTGAGGGCTGCATGACCTGTTTGGACTGTGGGCATTCGAAATGTGGCTAAGGGGCGCTGCCCCTTAAACCCCGAGATATTTTTGGACAAAAGAAGGTGCGGGTCAGTGCCCGTTCAGTGCCGCGTAGATGCCGAATGCGCCGACGAGAACAAGGGATAGCGCCCAGACGATATCGAGATTGAACCACGTTTTGGACAGGAATTTCAGGCCGAGCCAATAGTAGATGACTGTGGCGATGACGCCTCCTGCGAGGGTCATGGCGAGCGTGTGTGTGGCAGCCACGATGAAGGCTGTGGAGATGTTGTTGGACAACAGTTGTTCGATCGCGAGGTGGCCTGTGTCGTTTTCTGCAATGGCACAGATGCCCAGGTAGATGGGGACAAGCATCAGGCCCGCGCCATGGGCCATGGCCGCGAGGAAAGACCAAAGCGCAAGGCGGGCGGGGTGGACGCGGGCGAGGAATTTGGGATGGCGGCGGTTGATCAGCAAGTAGAGGCCCATGAGGATAACAAGGACGCCAGCGACAACGCGGATTTCGATTTCGTATTGGACCAGAAACATCATCATGGAGAACGGCAAGAGGATGCCGATCATCGCAATAAAGTGGCCGAGGGCGAGCATTCCGAGCGCTTTGGGCAGGGCGCTGGTTTTGCGTTCCATCAGTGCGGCGGACACAGCAAGAGGCCAGCCCATGCCAGGATTGATGCCGTGGTAAAAGCCAGAAAAAATGACGGCCCACCAAAGGGCCGCCATCGAGGTTAATTCCATCATGCTTTAGACGTTCGGGTAGCAGAAGCTGTCCGTTGAACAGTCGCCGCCTTCTAGCCTGATCTGGTGAGACCGATAGCCTTTGGGGAAATCGACATAGAAGTCTTTGTCCAGATGGAAGCCATTTTCATCGTTATTGGCCATGACCATTTGGCCGCCTTCGTCGTCTGGATAGAACTGGTCATCCCACGTGGAATAGAGCGAGTTCGTCCAATAGACGCGTTTGCCATCGCGGCTGACCTCGACCATTTGTGGGCCGTAGACGAAGGGCTTGCCGTTGGGGTGGTTGGTTCCTTTGGCGATGCCGCCCACTTCGACTTTGCCAGCCAGAACGGGGTTCATGGGGTCGGACACATCGTATTGGTGCATTTCGCCCAAGCCCCAGCAGGCCACGTAGAGGTATTTGTCATCGAGAGAGAGGTCGATGTCTGTGACCAGGGGTGGCACGGCTTCGAACCCTTGCAGGAGGGGTGGCAGGTTTTCGGGTTTTTCTGGACGCGGGTCGATGGTGATTGTCTTTTTGGACTGCCACTTGCCATCGTCATCGCGCCACCATGTAAAGATCGCGCCTTGCAGGTTGGTGGTGTCCACCACCACGCCGCAGAACCCGTAGGATTTGGTCGGATCATGCGCAGGGCGGATTTCCAGCGCCATCTGATGGTTTTCGCCAAGGTCCATGGTCTGGATGTTCTTGCGTTTGCGCAGGTCCCAGAAGTGGATGGAGTGGCCGTACTTGTTAGACAGCAAGTCCTCGGCCACCACACCGTTTTCGAATTGTGGGGGTAGGCCCCATTCGGAGGACACCATGTAGTCTTGGGGCAGGTTCCACCAGAAATCATAGTGTTTGTCCTGCGCACCGCGATCCATTTCGTATTGGCCGATAATCTCGAACGTTTCGCAATCCATGATGAAGATGCCTGGAGGGCCGTCAGTGCCGTCTTCGCCGCCACCGCCGAGCGTCGAGACATAGATGCCTTCGGGGCCGCAGTGGATGGTGTGGGGGCGGGAATAGCCCGTTTTTTCGAAGACTTCTTCGGGTTCAATCACTTTGTGAACTTTGGCTTTCAAAGGGTCCTTTACGTCGATGATATAAATACGCGAAGAGCGGATGCCTGGCACGATCAAGTAGCGGCGTTCAAGGAACGCGTGGCCCGTCAGCGGCGACAGGGCGGATGAACATGCGTTCCAACCAAAGTGGTGAAATTCGTCGCCTTTGTAATCGACGATCACCTGATGCACGATTTCACCGTAGGTTTTCGATTTCGGGTTCACATCTACCACGGCAATGCCGTCGGATTGTTCGCCATCTGGGCTGAGCATTACGGTAAAGGCGTAGTTTTCAACAGGGGCTTGCATCGCCAATTTGGCCGATGCGTGGAATGTTGGATCAGGTCTTAGGTTCATGAATTTTCCTCCCAGAAAATGGCGCGCAGTGCGCAGTCTTGAAAGAGCCGCGGATAATACAAAGTGAGGATGGCTCGGTCCTCTTGGTGTTTTCTCGATCGAAATAGACCACTGGAGGTCATTGAAAAATGTGACGCCCGTGGGTTGAGCGTAAGCGATAGTATCCCGTTTTGGGAAGCATTTTTCGAAGCACGGGTAGGTCAGGGCCGTAAATGTCTGACAAATGGGATTAAATGTCTGACATTTAAAATTGGCAACGCCCGATTATGTTGCAATCTTTGTAGGATTGGATGCGAAATCGATTCGGTTTTAGGCTGATTCCAGAAGCCGTTCGCTCAGTTCCCACAGCCGTTCGGCGCTGTCATCATCGCACGCGTGCGCGTTCACGCCCATGAAGCGTGCCGTGGGGCTTTCGGGGTCAGTGACGGCGGCGACATTGCAGTCTTCGCAGTAAACACCCGCTTTGCCATTAAGCATCGGGGATGTTGCCGCCCATGTGCTGGTCGATGCGCCCTGTTCAGGAGATTTGAACCCCGCCTTAGCCAGCTCTGACGGTTCTCCATCTTCGCCAAGCCACCCCAAAGCGATCATTTCTTCCTTGGGGAGGTGGCGTTGCAGGGGGGTGAAAATACCGCCTGGATGCACGGAAAACGCCTGCCCGCCTGTGGGTTTTAAGCGGCGCGACAGTGCGTTCGCGAATAGCGCGTTGGCGGATTTTGCTTGGCCATAGGCCTGCCATTTGTCGTATTCTGTTGTTTCATATTGGATATCGTCCCAACGAATATCACTCAACTTATGACCTGTTGAAGACAGCGCAACCACGCGGGCATCTGACTGCAATAGCAAGTGCATAAGCGCTGTTGTTAGGGCGAAATGGCCCATGTGATTGACGCCAAACTGGCTTTCCCATCCGGGACCGACGCGGGTTTCGGGACAGGCCATTATGCCTGCGTTGTTAATCAAAATGTCGATTTGATTGTGACCGTCCAAAATGCTGTTTGCGAAGCTGCGGACCGATGCCAGATCAGCGAGGTCCAGCGGCGCAGTGGTGACGTTGCCTTTGACATCCGCGAGCGCGTCTTTGGCCTTTTCAGGGGTGCGCACAGGCACGATTACAGCCGCACCTTTTGACGCCAGTGCGCGGGTGGTTTCCAGACCGAGGCCAGAATAACCACCCGTAACGATGGCGGTTTTACCGCTTAGATCGATGTCGTTCAGGACCTCGGATGCGGTGGATTTAGCGTGAAAGCCAGAGTTGAGCGGGGCTTGATCAGATTGGGCCATTGGGTGTGTCCTTTGATTTTGGGTCAAACAGATCGAGCTGGTTTGGATCGATCTTCGGTTTCAAAATACGTTTCACGGCAAAATCGCGGCCTGTCTTTTCTTCGGCCAGTAAGACGACCTCTGCGCTGGCGCGGGCGTCTTCTTCGCCATCGTGGTGACGAAATTCCAGTGACAGATGCTCTTTCAGCGATGCCAGCCCAAAGCCGCCATTGCCGCGCAACTGTGGCCAAGCCTTGCGCGCGACTTTAACGCTGTCCCGCCAGCGCCAGTTCGGGATATCGAGGTCATGTTTCAAACAGGCGCGGCGGATGGCGTTTTGGTCGAAATTGCTGTGCTGAAATACAATTTCCCCATCAAGCGAGCCGCGCAGGTGAACCAGCACCGTGGGGAAACTGGGCGCTCCGACTACGGTGTCTTGGGTGATTTTATGGACCCACGTGGCGGACCAATCGGTGGTGGCGGGATCGATGTAGCTCATCCATGTGGTCATAGACCCATCGGCACGCACGCAGGCCACACCAATCTGGCAAATGCTAGAAGATGATCGATTTGCGGTTTCCACATCAAGCGCAAAGAACCGAAACGGGCCTTTGGGCAAGGGGCGAAGGGTGTGTGGATGTTCCATTGCGTGTATTGCGCCACGAAGGGGACGGGATGTCTATGGCTATTTTGGGTGGGCGGGCTATCGTTGAAGCAACGGAATGAACAGATGAAAAGGGCAAGTCATGTCAGCGGAACGAAAAGCAGCAGCGATCCTTGGGGCTTTGGTAGCGGATGCGGCCGCACTTGGATTGCATTGGATATATGACGCAAATCGGGTGAAAGAGGTTGCGGATGCCCGTGGCGGTGCGACCTTTGTGCCTGTGGATCCCGCCCATCACGAAGGGGTTCCTGCATACTTTGCACACGCACTGCGCTGCGATGGAATGCAAAGCCAGTACGGCGAGGTTTTGCGCTTGGCGATGCGGTCGATGATCGACAATGATGGATTTGACGGTGTGGCGTATCGTGCCGATTTTGTGGGGTACTTTGGTGCTGGTGGCTCGTATCAGGGCTATATTGATCGCCCAACCCGGGGCGTGTTGGAAAATACAGCCGCAGAGAAATCCGTGACGGGCATAGACGACGATCAACTGCCCGCCACCACTACGCTGCCTGCGATTGTGGCGCGCTATTCTGGCGCGGAACAAACTGCCATGGCCAAGGCCGCACGAGAGGTGACAAACATCAATGACGTGGCCGAAGGATATGCCGTCGTGTGTGCGAACGTTTTAAATGACGTTCTGGCTGGCAAAGATTTGAAAACGGTTTTGAAAGTAACAGCACAAGACACCAAAGGCGAGATTGGCGAAGCCTTGCGTGCGGCGCTGTCGAGCGATGAGGTGGACAGTGCAGCTTACGGCGAGGTGACAGGGCGGGCGTGCCATTTGCCTATGGCCATGCCTTTGGCGTTTCACATTATGTCACGGGCCGAGGATTACGCGGATGCCGTGGAACAGAATATTCGCGCAGGGGGCGACAGTTGTGGCCGTGCGATCATCATTGGCAGCATCATGGCGGCGGCTTGCGGTGTGCGGGATATTCCGCTCGATTGGATCCTAAAGCTGGATCGTGGCGCTGGGGTGTGGGCGCAATGCCAAGCGCTTGCGCGTTAGTCTTTGGTGGAAATCAGAGTGTACTGCGGTCGATTGCTCACATAACGTTCGATCAGGATGAAGTCGAGCTTCTCATGCCCCATAACGCTCAGGGTACGGCGGCCTGATCCAGACAGATTTAGCATGTCGTTTGGAATGGCAAACCCGATGCTTTTGTCGTTCGCCCGCACTCTGTAATACCCAGTGCCGCGCCAGTGTTCGGGACGCCCCTGACCGGTTGTGCTGCCAATCGAGGCTGCGCGGCGGCGAAAATATTCCTGTTGATCAAACCAAGTCTGATGGATGGTGTATTTGTCCCCATTGAACGATCCACCGCCATAGTGGGTGATGCGTTCCGATGTGTCACCCTCGGGTATGAATTCGTGTTGAACTGTGAACTTAGGGAAGACGATATTTTTCCAATCGAGGTGTTTCCCGTCTTCGTGTTTGACCCGCGCACGGACCCAGGCTCCGTCGATTTGGAATACATACGTGTTTATTTTTTCTTTGTAGTCGGCGCTTTCACGTGGAAAATCATGGTATGAAAAGGATCGGTAATATGTGCTTTGGGCATTAAGATCTTTTATGTCTTCAAACGTGACCAGCTCGCGATTGTTCACATCCTTATAGGCCTGCGTGTCGCCAACGGCGTTTGCCGTAACAGTATAGTATCCATTCACATCAACGATTGTATTCGCAATCGGGAACGACGTGCGGTGTTTTTCCCGTCGCCCAATTTCCCGTCCCTCAGAATTGATAAAAATGTAGAAAGCATCATACGGCCCTGTGCTGACAGTGATATAAACCACGCGTGGGTCAATCATTAACCCAGGATGAAACGGATCGCCGTCTGCATTCAGGTTCACCACGTCAAAGTGTTCGTTACCTTTCAGGTCGGCTAGCGACTGAAAGTTGGCGGCCACAAATCCTTCGGGAGCGGGCGTTTTGCGCGGTTGGACCGTTGGCGTTACGCCCGACAGCATTACAATGTAGCCAACAGTGATCAGGAAAGCGACCAGCAGCCCGATTTTTGACCAAGCGCCCATGGGTTACTTCTTTTTCACGCGAAAATCTGTGTGGCAGGCTTTGCAATTCTGCCCGATCAAAGAGAACACCTCGTCTGGGCCCATGGTGGCGAAATCCATCAGCATGAAATTGTCGCGGCTTTGGACAGGTTTGTTTGTGACCGGATTGCCAGCCGCCATTTCAAGGCCTTTTGCCTTCAATTCCAACTGCTGTGCTAACATTGCAAAACGGTCCCAATCTTTCCAAATTGCTTCGGATGCTTCGCTTGGATGGTCCAGTGATCCTTCGGGGAAGCGCGCGGTCATAGTGTCGCCTGCGTGATCCTGCATCGCACGCGCAGCGTCTTTGATTGCTGCCGCATTTGGAGTCGCGGATTGGGTTTCTGCGATTACAGCCTTCATGGATTTACTAAGGACAACCATCCCGTCCATGCGTTCTTTGACGATGCCCGTTGCTTCTGTGTGTGCGAGGGCCGTTGTGGCCAGACCAAGAGTAATCACAAAGGCGGAAAAACGTAGAGACATGGGAAACCTATTTTGCTGTTATCATGGCATGATGGCCACAATGGCCGAGAAATCAAAGAGGAAATCATACGACTGACCCAATTGTCGTAATTCTGCCGTAAAAAGAAGAAAAACAAAGAAAACACAGAGCAGAGTTTCAATATGCGTCTTATCGGTCTTGCCCTATTGGGCGTCGTCCAAACTACATCTGTTGCCGCCGAAGGGTTTGCTTGGCCGTCTCTTGACCGCGTGGTCGGGGTGTCGCGGCTGTTCACCAACGATTTTATTGGTGATGGCAAAGACCGTTGGCGAACTGGATCATACGAAGTGTCGGTGACGTTTGGGGATCAAGTGGTCGATGGCCTGCCATCTACTCCGTTTGAATTGATGCAATATCGTCTGCGTACCGAGATCATCGCGCCAGAGGATTTATCACAAGCCAACCCAGCACCAGACCGTCCCTATGCGGGTGTCATTGGGCTGGGTGCATTTACGCATTTTGAACGGGGCGTTTACAATATTTCCTATGGTGGCGAGTTGGTGTTTGTGGGCCCAAGCACGGGACTCGATGATTTTCAAAGCTGGGCGCATGACCGTCTTGGCATTCAGGGACCAACGGCGGCGGCAACGCAGTTGGGCGACAAGGTTTATCCCACTTTCCAAGGCGAAGTGTCACGCGATATGCGTTTTGACGGTGGCGTGTTTCGCCCCTTCGCAGAGGCGCAAGTGGGCATTGAAAGCTATGCTCGCATCGGATTTGACGCGGTTTTTGGCGACAATATTTCGCAAAATTTCTTCTTACGTGAACCGATCACAGGGCATTTGCTAACGAATTCACGCCACTCTGACGACCGCAGCTTTGGCTTCATGATGGGCGGTGATGTCGCCTATGTCGGCGACAGTAAACTGTTGCCCGAAAATCGTGGATATGAGGTGAAAAACTTTCGCCCCCGTGCGCGGGCTGGATTTGTCTATGAAGGTGAAAATGCCGGGTTGTTTTACGGCGTGACCTATCTGGGCAAGGAATTTGATGGGCAGCGAGAAGGTCAGGTGAC
>CALLAV010000348.1 GCA_938001995.1 uncultured Amylibacter sp.
CCCTGTTGAGGGAAAATCAAACGCCACGCGCATTGTGATCGTCCACGGTGAAATGATCCGCGGCGAAGCCGTTCTTGATGTGCGTATTTGTGAAGAAGAACAAACTGTTAGCCCAACAGGCATGGTCTGTTTCACCCATGGATGCAACATCCTGACCGCCTTTGGTGATATGCCGATCGAACGCCTTAAAGTTGGCGATTTGATCCACACGGTAGACAACGGGCTGCAACCGATCCGTTGGATCGGATCCCGCGATGTAACCCGCACCAAGATGCAGATGGCGCCGCAATCACAGCCCGTTCGCATCAAAAAAGGGACGTTCGGCCCCTATATGCCAGCGCAGGACATCTGGGTCTCTCAACAGCATCAAATGCTGCTGGAAACCGACGATGCAAAGCGATTGTTTGACTGCGAAAGCGTGCTGGCGCCTGCCAAAGCCTTGGTAAATGGGGAGACGATCATCCTCGATACGGACGCGCCAGAGGTACAGTACATCCACATTATGTTTGACGAACACCAGCTGGTTTTCGTGGACGGCATCCCCTCCGAGAGCTTTTACCCCTGCCCCGGATCGCTGATGTCTTTGTCCGAGGATGACCGACGTTTGGTGTTCGATCTAATGCCGAATTTGGAGTCCCATCCGATGAGCTATGGCCCCATGGCGCGGCAAACTGTTGCGTTCCACCGTGCACAACTGCTCGCCGCGTAATGGTGTATGACCGCCCTGCCAAACATTCGCTCACTCTGAAAGGGCACCGCACAAGCGTGTCATTGGAGCAAGAGTTTTGGGACGGTTTCCGCCATATTGCCGAAGTAGACGGTGTGGCACTGAACGCTCTGGCAGCACAAATTGATGCGGAACGGGGCGTAGATTGTGGCCTTGCGTCTGCTATTCGGCTTTTTGTGTTTCGTTGGTATCGCGATCATCCCCGCGCGGTGTCAGCGTAAGGTAAATTCCGTCCCGCGCGCGCACTGTAAGATGGGCGGCTGGCACAGGAACCTTTCCTTCTACCACATTGAATTTGAACGCTTTCACCAACATCGCCAGCAAAAGAACCCCTTCCACCATTGCAAACCCAGCCCCTGAACAAACCCGCGGCCCCGTGGAAAACGGAATATACGCTTCGCGCGCGGGCTGTTTGGTTTCGGGGCGGTCCCAACGATCTGGATCAAACACATCAGGCTTGTCCCAAAAACGCTGATGGCGCCCCAAATGCCAGGGTGACAGCACGATCTGGCTGCCCACTTTGATCCGCCGCTCGCGAAAGACCTCCTCGCGCAGGTTTTCCCGCACCATCATAGGAACGGGCGGATACAAGCGCAGGCTTTCGCGAAAGACATTGCGGGTGAACGGCATTTTGGACAGGTTTTTAAAAGTAAAGTCACCCTCGGCGCTGGCGGCTTGGGCCTCGGTTGCGACGCGCAATTGGGCAGATTGGTCCAACGCAAGCAGATACAGCGTCCAAGCCAGCGCAGAGGCAGAGGTTTCATGCCCTGCAAGGAAGAAAATCGCCACTTGATCAACCATTTCATCGCCCGTGAACTTATCGCCTGTCAGCGGGTCCGCCGTGGTCATGATCTTGGTGGCCAGATCATCAGGCGCGCTTCCAGCTGCGATCTCTGCCGCGCGATCATCGGTCAGTTTCTTCAACAAAGCACGGATTTTGGCGCTGGTCTGTTTGGTGCTGTCACGCTGAAACAGATGCATCCATTGCGGCAGCTTGAAAAAGCTCGCTACATTCATCAGCGGCTGCGTTCGTTGATAATCGCGGAAATTTTCGAACACGCCCTTGGCATCATCATCTGTGATCGGAATGGAAAACAGCGTGCGAAAGATAACATCAGCGGCAAGTTTTGAGGTTTGCTCCTCAATTTCCAGCGGTTGGCCTGTGGCGTGGGGCGTTAGCCGCTCCACCGCCGCGTGCCCCGCGCCGAGCATCGATGGAAACACGTCGCGCAGACGCCCCCCTTCAAAGGCGGGGTCGATAATGCGGCGTTGTTGTTTCCACTTCTCACCGTTGGACACGAACACGCCATCCCCCAACAGGGAATAGAGGGCGCCTCGAATAATTTCTGATTTTGGGAAGTTGTCAGGGTCTTCGTTCAGGACCTTTTTGACCAATTCGGGTTGGTTGACAAAGTAGCTGCGAAAGAACGGCATTTTGAATTCTGCCATCCAAGCCTTGTACAGACGCTCTGGCTGGCTCGCGAAAATGTCTTTGCGAAACAATTGCATATGCTGCCAAAGCGAGACCTTTTCTGGCCGCGACGCAGGTTTTGGCGGGACGATATCGCTCATGCGGCCATGCTCGTGTGGGGGTTCACGGGGCGTGTGATGCGCGATGGTGAATGGCTGCGATGGGCAAATCGATCCCCAAGGGTTTGGGGGCCTGCTGTAACTTTGAAATAGTCATAATCGCCCGGCAAATCGAACGCACACAGGTATTGAAAATGCAGTCGGAAAAAGCGCCGGCCGAGTTCTTTTTGTTTGGCCTCTGACAGGGTTTGGCTGAACGCAGCCGAAAGAACGAGCGGCAAATGGTGCCCGCCTTCAGGGGCCACACCAGACACCGCCGCGGGATCACACAGCGCGAATGTGGCTCCATCTCCCGGAGCCGAGACATCGACCCAAGCAAGCGCGTCGGATTGGCAGAGAAAATTCAGATCGGCGCGCAGGCGATCCGCATTGCGCAGAAAGCTAACCATTGGGATCACATGGCCAAGCGTGAGGAGCGAGAGTTGAGGAGCTTGCGCAGAGACCCTGCCCTGACGGATCAGATCGGCAAGAATTGAAACCGCGAGATGTGCGCCTGAAGAATGCCCAACCACAAGGACTTCATCCACGTCCGATGTCATCGCCTCTGCGATGCGGTCGGTAAAAATGGCCATGCGGGCTTCTAACTCGGGCGGATTTTGACCCCTATATTTGGCCGAATAGCCATAGTCATGCATAAGGTAATAGGCGAATAACTGGGCGTCTTTGCGTTTGAACCACCACAAAATGATGCAGAAAACGGCCAAGCCAGCCACAGCCCCTGCCGCCCAGTGAATGTAGAGATTACCCAAGTAAACGGTGCATAAACCCAGTAAAGCAGCTAAAATAAGTTGCAAAAGTAACATTGCAACAGGGTATAGCGCGGCCAGAACTGGCCCGATACGCAGCTTCATCAGGCCACGCAACGCGCCCGAGCCAATGTACTCCCACGCGGTGCGGATCAGCAAAAGATACGTGCGTGGAATGTTTTGATCCATCGAGGTTTGCACAATGTCCGCCCAGAACAGGATCTCGGTTTCGGTGTCGGTCTTTTGTCCGTCGATGTCTGCCGAGATCCCCCAGCCAAAATTCTGTGCTTCTTTGGATTTTGGACGCATAGCGATGGAATACTCTGAGATCGCCGCTTGGTCTGCACCTTCTTTTCGATAAAGCTCGCGGTAGCGGCGCGGCGGCACGGGATCATAGCCAGGAATGTAAAACATCTGGCGGGTTTTAACCGATTTACGCACCGCGTCGGACATGACTGGGAACCTGATACTGCCTGCTGAGGCTTAGTATAGGGTCCAAATTTAACAAAAGTAAGGCAGTTAACCAACCAAAGCGAGCGCTGGGAAAGTTTCCAAAAGCCAATAAGAAAATCGCGAGAAAAGGTCAAAGACAAGGGCAAGACCAACGAGGATCAGAAGCCCGCCCATGATCTTTTCCACAGTGCCCATATGGCGTTTGAAACGGTTCATGACGCCGACTGCGCGGTTGATAAAGACCGCGGCAATGATGAACGGCAAGCCGAGCCCAAGCGCGTAGACCGCCAT
>CALLAV010000349.1 GCA_938001995.1 uncultured Amylibacter sp.
GCGAAATCGCCAAGTGCTCGACGGGTTGGTGTGTTGGACCGTCTTCACCAAGACCAATGGAATCATGCGTCATAACAAACACCGTTGGGATTTGCATCAATGCAGCAAGGCGCATCGCAGGGCGGGCGTAATCAGTGAAACACATGAACGTGCCGCCATAGGGGCGCACACCACCGTGTAGCGCCATGCCGTTCATCGCTGCCGCCATACCGTGTTCACGGATACCGTAAGCCACGTGGCGGCCTTTGCGGTTGTCGTCGTCAAACCAGCCAAGCCCTTCGGTCAGCGTGTTGTTAGAGCCAGTAAGGTCGGCAGAGCCGCCCATAGTTTCCTTCATGATCGGGTTGATCACCTCAAGCGCCATTTGGCTGGACGCACGTGTGGCCTTTTTCGGCAACTCTTCAGAGGTTTTGCGTTTCAATTGCTTGATCACCGCGGACAGGCGTTTGTGCGGTTCGCCTGCCATAACACGGTGGAAATCGGCTTGGCGGTTTTCGGACAGGCCCGCCATACGCTCTTCCCATGCTTCGCGCTCGGCAGCACCCCGTGTGCCGATGGCTTCCCACGCGGATTTTACATCAGCGGGGATTTCAAAGGCAGGGTAGGGCCAGTCGTAAAATTTGCGCATTTGCGCCAGTTGATCGTCTTTGATCGCGTAGCCGTGGCCTTTGTTGGTGTTTGCAACACCCTCTACGCCCACAGCGATGGTGGTTTTGCAGGCAATCATAGACGGTGTGTTTGTTTTCTTGGCAGCGGTGATCGCCTCGTCAATGGCAACGGGATCGTGGCCATCGCATTCAAACACGGACCAACCAGCGGCTTTGAAGCGTTTTTGTTGGTCAGTGACGTCAGAAATGCTGATTTCGCCGTCGATAGAGATATTGTTATCATCCCAAAGCACGATCAGTTTGCCGAGCTTTTGTTTGCCCGCAAGACCAATAGCCTCGTGGCTGACGCCTTCCATCAAACAGCCATCGCCTGCGATCACATAGGTGTGGTGATCGACGGCCTTTTTGGAATAGCGCGCCATCATGGATTGTTCTGCCATCGCCATGCCAACCGCATTTGCGATACCTTGGCCCAGCGGGCCCGTGGTGGTTTCAATCCCCTTGGCATGACCATATTCTGGATGACCTGCTGTTTTCGCGCCCCACTGACGGAAGTTGCGGATTTCATCCATGGTCATGTCTTCATACCCTGTCAGGTGCAACAGACCGTAAATCAACATAGAGCCGTGCCCCGCTGACAAAACAAAGCGATCGCGATCTGGCCAATCAGGGTTTTTCGCGTCGAACTTTAGATGCTTTTCAAACAGAACGGTCGCGACGTCTGCCATGCCGATCGGCATGCCTTGGTGACCAGATGCAGCAGCGTGAACAGCGTCCGCGGCCAAAATTCGCAAGGCGGCTGCGTTTTTCCAGTGTTCAGGATGTTTTGTTTTCAGGTCTGAAATGTCCACGAAAAGCCCTTTCTTGGGGTGATGCGCGCAAGCTGGCACAGAGTGAATTACGGCCCTGTGATAGCAACTCAGGTAGGGGGGTCAAGCGGATGAAAGCCGTTTACATCAGCTTTCTTTCGCAGCGAATTGTTTTTCCAGTAAGAAAATGATCATAATAGGGATAGAAAATTGATTCGAAAGCTGCACTAATGTGCAAGTACGGACGGGCAGTAGGTAAAAACATGACACAATTTCCAAAAATACAGGCTCGGTTTGATGCCGCGCTGAGCATTATCGAAGGGGCGCCCGCTGGTGGTGGCGATCCCGAAGAAACCAAAAAGCTCTCGGCTGATTTGGCGGCAGCCCAAAAAAGTGCTGAGGCCGCAAACGCAGCTGTAAAAGCCGCGCAAGGCGATGCGAAATCTGCACAAAAAGAATTGCAGGCCGCAAAAGATGACGCAGAGAAAGCCAGCAAGTCCCTTAAGAAGGCGCAGGATCGCGTGAAGGCGCTTGAAAAAGAGCTGGCCGAAAAGACAGACGGCCAAGAAGCGCAACGTGCAGCGATGATCAAACAGATTGACGCGCTCGACAAAGCCCGCGCGAACAGTGATGAAAATCTGGACAAAGCGCGTCAGTACAACAAGCATCTGAAAAAGCTGAACAGCAATCTGCGCAAAGCCAATGAAAAGAACCTTGGCAATCCCGAGCTGATCAACAAATCGCTTGAGGCGGAATTGGAACAGATCAAAGCACAGCGTGATGTGGATCTTGAAACGGTGAACGGCATTCTTGCCCGTCTCACTCCGCTGGTGGAGGGCGCGTAAGATGGCTGATGTAACAATTTCAATTGGTGGCCGCGATTTTGAGGTCGCATGTCGTGACGGCGAAGAGCACTTTCTGCATTCTGCGGCTGGTATGCTCGACAATGAGGCAAGTGCGCTGAACGATGCGCTGGGTCGTATGCCTGAAACGCGCATGCTGTTGATGGCGGGATTGATGCTGGCGGATAAAACCGCGAGCCTTGAGGATCAGCTGAAAGCTGGCAAAGGTGGCGGTGATGATACGGGCGCGGCCAAGCGGATTCAGAAAACTGAAAACCAGCTCAGCGATGTGCAGGCGGAATTGGCAGATGTAAAAGCAAAACTGGCCGAAGCCGAAGCCGAAGCCAAAAAAGCCGATGAAGGTCGCGAAGCAGCAATGGAAGCGATGCGTGCCATGGTCAGCCGCGTTGAAACTGCTGCAAGGGCAATAAAAAAGGCTGGATAAACCAGCCTTTTCAAACAGTTGAAGTCAGGTTTTTAACCGTTAGCTTCCCGAATTTTGTCTGCGGCGTCCTTGTCAAAAGTGACGCCGTTTTCTGTGAACATCGTGTCCAATTCACCTGACAAGGTCATTTCGGTGATGATGTCACAGCCGCCCACAAACTCGCCTTTGACATAAAGCTGCGGGATCGTCGGCCAATCTGAAAAATCCTTAATGCCTTGGCGCACGGCGTCGTCTGCCAGCACGTTCACATCTGCAAATTGCACACCCATGTAGTTCAAAACACCAGCCACGCGGGATGAAAATCCGCACTGCGGCATCGAAGCGGTGCCTTTCATAAACAGCACAACGTCGTTGTTAGTAATGGTTTCTTGGATTTGAGCGTTCGCATCGGTCATGTTCAGTTCCTTTTCGGTATCAGGCCGCTAGGGCCAGCGTTGTCTTTTGATATATCAGGGGTAGGCCGAATTACAATGGGGCTAGGATTTTGGCACAAATATCTTGGCGTATTCTTCTGGGTCTTGGGTCACATAGTAGCTGTGCGAATGTCCCGCTTCGGACGTGTTCGACTGAATCAGGCTTTGTCCCGCGCGGTGCGCATGTGTCTTGTCCCAGTGATCTTCACGCAATTTCGATCTGACCAGCAAGGCCCAGATACACCCTGTGAATATCAGTAGGCTGATCAAAAATGTCATGATGCATCATCGCCATTGCGGTCGCGTTTCACGGATGCCCGAAGGCGCAGGGCCAAAACTGCGATTGTGATGACCAGCAAAGGGATCAACAGCAACAACAGAACTATGACCGTGGCGTCTGTCATTCAGGCGCTTTGGTTGTCAGCGCAAGAGCGTGGAGTTCGCCAGATGGGCCGTCCATCTTTCCCTTCAACGCGGCGTAGACCATGCGTTGTTGGGCGACGCGGTTCTTGCCCGAAAATTCCTTTGCAACCACATGGGCAGCCATATGCACGCCGTCGTCCCCTTGCACGGTAATTTCAGCGTCTGGAAAAGTTTCGCGCAACAGGGCTTCGATTTCGGGGGCGGACATTGGCATTTGGTATTCCTTTGGTGCGGGTTAAGCGACGGCTTTTGGCAGGCCAGTATTAAAGGCCTCGTGCAGATCAGTCAGCATGACAGATGTTGCGCCCAAGGTTAGCGCATCGCCAGTGGCTGTGCCAATCACTTCGGCGGGAACGCCAGCGGATTTTGCCGATGCGATTACAGCGTCTGGGTTCGATGTGGCAATCAAATAGCGGGCTTGATCCTCGCCAAAGAACCAGCCGGTATCGCCGTCCTTCAGGTCCATCCCGACATTGCCAGCCAGCGCCATATCGGCCGCCGCAAGCGCAAGGCCGCCGTCTGACAGATCATGCGCGGCAGTGATGGCATTGTCCGATTGCAAAGACCGAACGAGTTCACCTGCCGCCCATTCAGCCTTTAGATCCACATACGGCGCATCGCCGTCTTCGCGATCAAACAGCTCTTTTAGAAGCGCGGATTGGCCAAGGTGGCCCGTGGTCGTGCCCAAAAGAACAATTGCGTCGCCGTCATTGGGTGCGGAACCGATCATCTGGTCAAGGTCCGTCATCAGGCCAACCGCGCCGATGGTTGGTGTTGGCAGAATGCCCGTGCCGTCGGTTTCATTATACAGCGACACGTTGCCAGAAACGATAGGCATGTCGAGCGCGGCCACTGCCTCGCCAATGCCTTTGATACAGCCGACGAATTGGCCCATGATTTCTGGCTTTTCTGGATTGCCGAAGTTCATATTATCTGTTGTCGCCAGCGGCTTAGCACCTGTTGCACAGAGATTGCGATACGCTTCAGCTACCGCTTGTTTGCCACCTTCAAACGGGTTTGCTTTGCAATAGCGCGGCGTCACATCAGATGTGAACGCCAGTGCCTTTGGCGTGCCGTGAACGCGCACAACGCCCGCATCCATGCCTGGACGTTTGACCGTATCGGCCATCACCATCGTGTCATATTGCTCATAAACCCAAGCGCGTGACGCATAGTTTGGTGAAGACGCCAACGCGATCAGCGCCTCGGCCGCATTCACTGTAGGAGCGTCTGTCAGGGCAGGGGCCGCAGGTGTTTCCACCCATGGGCGATCATATTCTGGTGCAGAGCCAGACAGGGTTGCAAGCGGAAGATCCGCTTTGACTTCGCCGTTGTGCATGACCAGAAAGCGGTCCTCTGCGATGGTTTCGCCAACAATGGCAAAATCGAGGTCCCATTTGGTAAAGACGGCACGCGCTTCGGCCTCAAGTTCGGGTTTTAGCACCATCAACATGCGTTCTTGGGATTCAGACAACATCATTTCATAGGCTGTCATGTTGTCTTCGCGCTGTGGCACATCTTCAAGGTTGAGTTTGACGCCAAGCCCGCCTTTGTCACCCATTTCAACAGCAGAGCAGGTCAGACCAGCGGCGCCCATGTCTTGGATCGAAATCACAGCACCTGTCGCCATCAATTCCAACGTGGCTTCCATAAGGCGTTTTTCTGTGAAGGGATCGCCGACTTGGACAGTGGGGCGTTTGTCTTCAATGGAATCGTCAAATTCAGCCGACGCCATAGTGGCGCCGCCAACGCCGTCACGACCCGTCTTTGCGCCAAGATAAACCACAGGCATACCCACGCCAGAGGCGGCAGAGTAAAAGATTGCGTCTGTGTCAGCGAGGCCTGCGGCGAAGGCATTTACCAGACAGTTGCCATTGTAGGCTTCGTGAAAGCGCAGCTCGCCGCCCACGGTGGGAACGCCAAAACAGTTGCCATATCCGCCGACGCCTTCAACAACGCCCGCCACAAGGGATTTGGTTTTCGGGTGGCTTATTTCGCCAAAAGACAGCGAGTTCATCGCCGCAATGGGCCGCGCGCCCATGGTGAACACATCGCGCAGGATGCCGCCAACGCCTGTGGCTGCGCCCTGATAAGGTTCGATATAGGACGGGTGGTTGTGGCTCTCCATCTTGAACACAACACACTGACCATCGCCAATATCTACAATGCCAGCGTTTTCGCCAGGACCGCAAATAACCTGTGGACCTTCAGTGGGCAGGGTACGGAGCCATTTCTTGGAGGATTTATAAGAGCAATGCTCGTTCCACATGGCCGAAAAGATACCAAGCTCGGTGAACGTGGGTTCGCGCCCAATGATGTCGAGCACCATCTGATATTCTTCGGGCTTCAGTCCGTGATCCGCAATTAGTTGGTCGGTGATTGCTGGTTCGGTCATAAAATAGCCCCCAAAGCCTGTGGATTTGCGCGTGTCTTACTTGATGGGCGGCAGGCGCGAAAGGGTGCAGAGCGGGCCTTTGCAAAGTTTTTTCATTTTTTTTGGCAAGCTCTGTCGATTTCAGCGTTTGTCGTTCGTCTTATTTGTACAGACCCACAAAAAGGGGACGAAAGTTCTAGGGTCCAAAACCGCAACTTGGTTGCAAAACGGTCCAGTTTCGGACCAGAGTTAACAGATCGAAAGGAAACACCATGCAATATTTGGCTCTTATTTATTCAACACCCGAACCCACACCAGACTATGGAACGCCAGAATTTGAGGCGATGATGAAAGAGTGGCGCGACGTGACGCAGGTTTATCAAGACGCGGGCGTTATGTTAGGCGGGGAGGCCTTGCAGCCTGTTGAAACAGCCACGTCCCTTCGCAAACGCAACGGGACGTTGGAAACAATGGATGGGCCGTTCGCGGAAACCAAGGAACATTTGGGCGGGTTTTATCTGTTTGATTGCAAGGACTTGGACGAGGCGATCAAATACGCCTCGATGATCCCCACAGCCCGAACAGGCACGGTTGAGGTGCGCCCTATCATGGATGTTGGGTAACATACATGGTGGCTGATGCGCAGGTGCGACAGGCGCTTAACAGTGTCATTTCTGATCAGCACAGCCGCCTATTATCCGCCCTTATCGCCAATCTGCGCGATTTTCAAATGGCCGAGGACAGTTTGCAAGACGCGCTGACCTCGGCCATTTCGCATTGGGAACGGTCTGGTGTGCCAAGCAATCCTGCGGGTTGGTTGCTGCAAACCGCACGACGAAAAGCGATTGATCGGATCAGGCGCGCGCGAAATTTTGACGTGAAATCAGAACAGTACGGAATGTTATTGCAGCTTGACCAGAAGGACGCAGAAGAGGAGCGCTGCGAAGATATTCCGGATGAACGGCTCCGGTTGATTTTCACCTGCTGCCACCCAGCATTGGATGCTAAATCCCGTGTGGCGCTAACTTTGCGCACGCTGGGTGGGCTGACCACGGGCGAAATTGCGCGGGCGTTTCTGGATACGGAACCTGCAATGGCGCAGCGATTGGTGCGCGCGCAAAACAAGATCAAAGCCGCGGGCATCGCCTATGAAGTGCCAGATGCAGAAGCTTGGCCTGCGCGCCTGAATTCGGTGCTGACGGTGATCTATCTGATTTTTAACGAAGGCTATGCGGCCACACGCGGCGATCGGCAAATCCGCAAAGACCTGTGTGAAGAGGCGCTGTATTTGGCGCGGTTGGTCAACCAGTTGCGGCCAGAACAGGCAGAAATCGAAGGACTTATCGCGCTCATTTCGCTGATACATGCGCGAAAGGCCGCGCGGGTTGGGCCGGATGGGGCGATGATTTCCATTGAAGAACAAGATCGAGCGCTGTGGGATCGACTTGCCATCAACGACGCCACGGATGGTTTGAAAACCGCGCTTGGGCGTCAAACGCCGGGACCATATCAAATTCAAGCGGCCATTCAGGCGGTCCATGCGGAAGCGGTGTCGTTTGCGCACACCGGCTGGCCCGAGATTCTCGGCCTTTATAAAGCGCTGATGAAATATGACGCGTCTGCCGTGGTGCGTTTGAATTGGTGCGTTGCATTGTCTTATGTCAAAGGCCCCAAAGCAGCGATCACTGCCAGCGCGGATTTGGCCAAAGACCTCGCTAGTTATCAACCGTTTCACGCCGCGCGCGCAGCGTTTTTTCGGGCGGCAGGGGATTTTACCGCGGCGGATGCGGCATACTTGCGGGCCATTGAGTTGTCAGAGAATGCCAGCGAGGCCGCATTCCTAGAAGCAAAAAGGCGTTGCGCAAAAAAAGAGGCCGAGCAATTGCTCGGCCTTTAGTCCAACAGGGAGGTGAAGAGATCGAGAACTTGTGCTCAACCGCTCTCTTCAATTACAAAATATAAACCGAATAGGTTAAGAACAAGTGTAAAAAGGCCACAGTGGTTGCATATCGGTCATGCACTCAAAGCATGGCAAGCGTAAGCTCTGTTGCACAAGTGCTCTATGCTTTGATTTTGCTACTTAAAATTGTGACAGCTTTTTGTCGGCCTTGATCTCTTCAAGCACAAAATCACGGAAAACAGCCACCCGTTTCGAATGCCGCAGCTCTTCTGGATAGGCCAAATAGACCGGAACTTGCGAACTTTCTTCCTCTGGGAGCACGCGTAAAAGATGTGGGAAATCTGCGGTGACATAGCTTGGAAGCACCCCGATTCCCACACCAAACAACACGGCTTGCAACACACCGAAGTAGTTATTCACGGTCAGGTGCGACTGATGTTCACCCGACAACAGCGGGCGCATCCAATTCAAACTGGCGCTAACCTGCTGTGCGGTTAGGCTTTGACTGATGATGCGGTGGTTGCGAAGATCCTCAAAGTCCTTTGGCATTTCGCGGTCTTCAAAATACAGGTCAGACGCGTAAAGCCGCATGTTCACGTCCATTAAGCGGCGGCGCACCAGATCCGCTTGGCTCGGTTCTTTCATGCGGATGGCCACGTCAGCTTCGCGCATCGGCAAGTCCAGAACGCGTTCTTCCAGCAAAAGGTCGATCTTCAGATCAGGATAGCGATCATAAAGCCGCCCCACACGCGGTGCGAGCCATAGCGTGCCAAAGCCAACAGTGGTTGTGACCTTCAGCTCTCCGTACACTTCGTCTTCGCTGTCGCGAATGCGTGCTTCGGCACTGTCGAGCTTCTTGCTCATGTCGGATGTGGCGTCGAACAGCAGCTCGCCTTGCTCTGTCAGGATCAAACCGCGGGCATGACGATGGAACAATGTCACGCCGAGGCTTTCCTCTAAGGCGCGGATTTGGCGGCTAACGGCGGATTGCGACAGGTGCAGCGTTTCGCCAGCATGTGTTAAGCTTCCAGCATCCGCGACGGAATGAAAAATCCGTAATTTATCCCAATCCAACGTAACGTCCCCCAAAAGGTATTTGCAAATTACCTACGATTTCAGGACAGTAATAGCAATGAAAACACCGCATAAGTTTTTTGTTGATAGGTCAGAATTTATGACCTATGTTCGAGCAAGCTAACACACTGCTCATACGTTGGGAGGCGTCATGTCCAAGCCAGAAATCACCCTTGCTGATCGCTACGACTTGTCCAAAAACACCGTTTTGCTGAACGGCACACAAGCGCTGGTGCGTCTGATGATGGAGCAAAAAGAGCGCGATCGCGCGGCGGGGTTGAACACTTCTGGCTTTGTGACGGGCTATCGTGGATCGCCCCTTGGCGCGGTGGATATGCAAATGCAGCGGGCGGAAAAACAGCTGACCGCCCATGACGTCGTGTTTCAATCAGGCCTGAACGAAGACCTTGCTGCAACTGCCATTTGGGGCGCGCAGCAGGCAGAGTTGTACGGCGAAGGCAAATACGACGGCGTGTTTTCTATGTGGTACGGGAAAGGGCCGGGCGTTGACCGGTCTGGCGATGTGTTTCGTCATGCGAACATGGCGGGAACGTCGAAATTTGGCGGTGTGCTGGCCTGTATGGGGGATGATCACACAGGCGAAAGCTCGACCGTTTTACACCAATCCGAATTTGCCTTTGTCGATGCGATGATGCCGATCCTGTCACCTGCAGGTGTGCAGGAAATCTTGGATTACGGCGCGTATGGCTATGCTTTGAGCCGATATTCTGGCTGCTGGGTCGGGCTGAAATGCGTGAAAGACACGATTGAAGCGACAGCCGTGGTGAATGCGGACCCGCTGCGTTTGGACCTTAAAACGCCCACGGATTTTGAGATGCCAGAAGACGGTGTGAACATCCGCGCCATTGACGACCGTATCCCACAAGAAGCCCGCTTGCACGACTATAAACGTTTCGCGGCAGAAGCCTTTGCGCGGGCCAACAAGCTCGACAAACGTATGGCCGGGGACAATAAGGCCAAGATCGGGATTGTGTCTGCGGGCAAGAACTGGCTCGACACGCAACATGCGCTGGACCTGCTGGGAATTGACGAAGCAGAGGCCAAGCGGCTGGGCGTAACAACCTATAAGGTGGCGATGGTGTGGCCGCTGGATATGAAATCCTTCAACGAATGGGCCGAAAACCTCGACCTGATTATTGTGGTCGAGGAAAAGCGTAAACTGATCGAGGTGCAGATTAAGGAAGCGCTGTTTGATGATCGCCACGGTCGCCGTGTGGTCGGCTGGAAGCACGACCAACGTAAGGGCGAGACGATTTTCACCGTCAAAGGCTCGCTTGATCCTGTCACCATCGCACAGAAAATTGCGATGTTGCTGGGCGAAGAGGGGCTGTTGAGCGAAAAGAGTAAAAAAGCGCTCGCAAAACTGGATGAGGCAACTGCTGGAGACAACGCAGAAGAGATCGCTGTGCGGGCGCCTTGGTTCTGTTCTGGTTGTCCGCATAACTCCTCTACAAAACTGCCCGAAGGCTCTCGTGCTTTTGCAGGCATCGGTTGTCACTTCATGGCAAAGTGGATGGACCGCGAAACCATCGGGTTTACGCATATGGGGGCCGAAGGGGCCAACTGGGTTGGTGAGTCGCTGTTTTCGACGCGCGATCACATGTTCCAGAACCTGGGCGACGGCACATATAACCATTCGGGTGTGCAAGCGATCCGCATGGCTTTGGCAGCGGGCACGAACATCACCTATAAAATACTGTTTAACGATGCGGTGGCCATGACAGGCGGCCAAGCCAATGATGGCGATCTGTCTGCGGCCAAGATTGTGTCCGAGATTAAGGCCATGGGCGTTGAAAACATCGCGCTGGTCTATGACGAAAAGGAAGAAATCGACCTGTCAGAATTTCCGTCAAGTGTGCCAACTTATGAGCGTGCGGAACTGCAAACGGTTCAGGAAAAATTCAGCAAAACCAAAGGGGTGACGGCCATTGTATATGCCCAAACCTGCGCTGCTGAAAAGCGGCGTCGCCGCAAACGCGGGTTGTTTCCGGACCCTGACCAACGGATTTTCATCAACCCAGCAGTCTGCGAAGGCTGTGGCGATTGCGGGGTGCAATCAAACTGCGTGTCTGTGACTCCATTTGAAACCGAATTGGGGCGTAAACGCAAAATTGACCAGTCGAGCTGTAACAAGGATTTCTCTTGTGTGAACGGGTTCTGCCCCAGCTTTGTAACGGTTGAAGGGGGCACGCCGAAAAAACAAGAAGCCAGCGGAATG
>CALLAV010000350.1 GCA_938001995.1 uncultured Amylibacter sp.
GATCAAAAACGCGCATGGGCGCCTGTGTTATCTGCGGCGCTAACGACGCGGGATCATGGAGATCAGATACGGACGGCGACATTTGGGTCCATCGCCAAGTTTATGAAACAGCACATGTTGGCGGCGCAGGTTTTGCGGGTGAAGCCAAAACGGGTGTCGCGGTATTAAGCCAGCATTGCGTCGAGTTTGGCGGCACAGGTGAAATCGGCGGCGGACAGGCGGTCCGCTTCGTGGGTTGTGTAGGTGATGGTGCAATAGCCCCAGCCAAACGCGATATCCGCGTGGTGGCCCGTTTGATCAGATAGGAACGCAGCGGCGTTTGCGGTGTAGGTGGCTTTGGCAAAGCCTTTGAACGTGAAACGGCGGGCAATGGATTTGCCGTCAACGGATTCTGTCCAATCTGGGTGGAGGGATTGGCGCAGGGCTGCGATATCCTCGGGTGAGAGTTCAGGGGGATTAGCGGAACAGGTGGTCATTTTGAGGGGTCCGATTTTGAGTATTTTCGCAAAGAAGAAGCTGGGGGGCGGTGGCCCTATGCGGCTTTTGGTTCGTAAAGCGGCGCATGAAGGCCGTGGGATTGCGCCTGGCGGATATCTGCAATGAGGTCGCGATTGGCGGCGTCGAACAGTTGGTCGGCGCTTTCGAGCACGAAGTAGACCGGTTGGTGAATGTCGATGCGATACGGCGTGCGCAGAATGTCGATCACGTCGAAGGGCTTTTTGATGGGTGTGTCGCTGGTGGCGTGGAGGAGTTCCGTGGGGGAGGAGGCGAGGCCAGAGCCAAGCGCTTTGATTCCATTGTCGGTTTTGATCAGGCCAAATTCGATGGTGAACCAGTAGAGGCGGATGAGCCAACTGTAATCGGATTTATCTGCCTCAAGGCCCGCTTTGCCGATTGTTTCGGAGAACTTCGCGAACCTTGGATCGGTAAGGAGGGGCGTGTGGCCGAAGATTTCGTGAAAGATGTCAGGCTCTTCGATGTAGTCGAAATCGTCGCGGTTTCGGATGAAACTGGCGGCAGGAAAGGTTTTGTCTGCGAGCATTGCGAAGAACGTTTTGAAGCCGATGAGGGCGGGGACGGGTTCGACGCGCCAGCCTGTTAGATCGAGAAGTGTTTCTGACAGATCGGCGCATTGAGGAACGCGATCTGATGGTAGGTCGATTTTCGCGAGGCCATCGAGGTATTCGGGGGCGCAATGATCCTGCACCCGTGGCAGTTGTTGGGCAAAGAGGTCGCGCCAAACGGCGTCGTCTTGCGCTGAATAGGCGATGCGGCCGTGTGCGTCTGGGGTTTTGGCGGTGTAGGCAGTGGATTTTGGCATGATTGGCTCCCTTTTCAGCATGATGAAGGTGTATGTTAGTAAAAAGTGATCCTAGATTTGGAAATATTGGGGATTTTGTGATAAATCATGCCCAAGATTAGTTAATTGGAGTAAAATCGTGCTGGATGAATATGAGCGGCGGATATTGAAAGAGTTACAGCGCAATGGGCGGGCCTCTGCGCAAGAGCTTTCAGATGCGGTTGGACTGTCTGCAAGCCCATGTTGGCGGCGGGTGAAGAAGTTGGAGGACGAGGGGTACATTGCGCATTACGCCGCCGTGCTCGACCAAAAGCGCTTGGGGCTGGCAGCGCTGGCCTATGTACATATTTCGCTGACGGAGCATTCAGAAGCGGCGATCAAGACCTTTGCTGATTTTGTGGCGCAGAATGATCAAGTGGTAGAGTGCGCGTCGATCACGGGGGACAGCGATTTCGTGTTGAAAGTGGCTGCGCGTGATCCTGAGAGCCTTGAGCAGTTTATCATGAAACGGATTTTGCGTTTGGGTGTGGTGCGCAATGCGACGACGAATTTTATCCTCCGCCAGACCAAGCGTGGGCCTGCGTTGCCAGTGGATTAAGCCGCTGCGATGCTGTTGCGGGGATCGCCAAATTGCGGGTGCGCTTGGCCGCACTGGCCCGTATGGTGATCAAAAGAGGGGCCTGTCGTTATGATCAGTGATTTTTTGAAGATGCCGTTCATCATGTTGCGGCGCGCCTATCGGACCCTGTGGGTGCGCGTAACGTTGTATGCGGTGGTGTCGGTGTTGGCGGCGGCAAGCGGATCGGTTGCTGAGCTGTTCTTTGATGAACGGTTCACGGATATGATGCCGCGCGATGCGGTTATGCCTGTGCTGACCATTCTGGCGTCTTCGATGTTGGCGGTTTCTACCTTTTCGCTGAACGTCATGGTGTCGGCCCATCGCAGTGCGGCGCAAAACGCGACGCCGCGCGTGCATCGCTTGTTGCTTGAAGACACGACGACGCAGGCGGTTCTGGCCACATTCGTGGGCGCTTTTGTGTTCGCGCTTACATCCATAGTGCTATTTCAAATCGGATTTTACCAAGACAGTGCTGCCACGGTGACGATGGTCGTTGCAGTTGGTGTGGTTGTTATGGTGATCATTGCGATACTGCGTTGGATCAATCATCTGAGCCAGCTTGGCAGCATTGATCAAAGCCTGCGCACGGTGATTAAGCAAGCACGTCATGGATTGGTACAGTTGGCGCAAACCCCTGCGTTGGGGGGCGTGCCACTGACCAAAGAGACCGTTTTGCCCGTCAGTTTGAGTGACGTTTTTGCGCAAAGGTCTGGCTACGTTCAGTTGGTCGATGTGGCTGGGCTGCAGTCGTGTTTGCGTGGATCGGGTGCGGTTTATGTGCTGCGCGGGCCAGGTAAGCATGTGCTGGAGGGGCAGGTGATTGCGCAAGTGTCTGGACATGTGAATGCGGAGACGTTGCGCGAACTGGCCGCAAATTTTGTGATCGGTGAGCGGCGGAGTTTCGAGCAAGACCCAGTGTTTGGATTGCATGTCTTGTCGGAAATTGCATCGAAGGCCTTATCCCCCGGTGTGCACGATTCAGGAACAGCGATCGAAACAATCGGCGGTTTGAAAGAGGTGTTGTGGGCCTTTGATCAAACCAAAGAGCAGGAGGGTGCGGTAAAGCATCAACAAGTTTTCCTGCCTGTACCTGATACGCGTCACTTGTATGAAGCCGCATTTGAAGCGATTGCGCGGGATGGGGCGGGACAGATAGAGGTGGCGATCAAGCTGCGTATGGCTTTGGCGGAATTGTCTCATCTTGGGTCCGCTGAATGTTCAGATGCGGCGAGACATGTGGCGCAAGTGGGCTTGGAATATGCCGAGGATGCGCTGCCGCTAGAGCGAGAAATCGAAAGGTTAAATGCCATCGACGTGTGATGGGCGCTGGCGGTGCGCTCGTGTCACACCATTATCTGGGCATAGTTAATTCCCATTTGAAACAAATTTAAGTCAAATTGTTTGGTTAACACTCTCCTCAAGATCAGAAAATTATCGAGTTGAGCGAGGCGAATGTTATGGAAATGAGAAACGAAATTGACGCAGTTGAAGCCTATGTTGAAGAGGCGGTAAGTGCTGCCCCAATGCGGCCTACGCGCCCAAACCGTCCTGATGGGGCGAAGCGGTCTGCACGGCCAATGATGTTGAACAATCCAATTGAATCGCCGCGTGCGGCCCCTGCCGAAGGCGATGCGCCTGTTAAGATGGAACGCCCGGCGCGGCCTGTTCGTGCCGAGGGTGCGGAAGGTCCTGCACGCGATGAGACACTGGCGCGGCCAGAGCGGCCCAAAACGGAGCGTCGTGCGCGTGTTTTGGAGCCTGATCAAGTGGCAGCGTCCCGCGGTGAAGAGTATAATCCGCCAAGTTCAGAAGCGCGTGATGCGATGCTGGGTGCGGATGAAGATGTGGCAGCGACCTCTAAGGTTGGCGCGGTGGTGCAGTCTTTTGGGCAGATCTTTGCAGGTTTGAAGAAATCGAAAGCTGAGGTTTCTGAGGCTGTGGATGCGGTTGAAGCTGCGGTTGAGGTGAAGGCTGTTGAAGCCCACGAACCGGAAACTGTGGAAGCGGTAATTGCTGACGTTGTTGCCGTGGCTGATGATCAAGCGGAAGAGATGGTCGCGGACGCTGATGCGCCAAAAACATCCAAGTTTGGCGGCGTTATGGCGAAGATGAGTGCTTTGCCAATGGCGTTGAAGAAAAAGAAGTCCGAGCCGATTGTAGTGGATGTTGCACCTGAAACGGTGATGCCTGCCGACGTTATCGCGCAAAAGTATGAAATCGATGCGATGGAAGAAATTGCGGAGGTTGATCCTGCGTTCATCCCTGCTAAGCCATCCATGATGGCGCGGTTTGATACGCCTTTGATGGGTGTTTTGGCGGCGATCTTTGTGTCGTCGATTGGTTTGGTTGGAGTGTCTGTGCTGTTTGGCTAAGAGAATAGGCTTTTCTGACCCGCGCGGATGGCTTATCACGCGCTGGACTTAGAAGGGTTTTGTGATGTCCGTGAACAGCTTTGGCCGACTATTTACTGTGACCACTTGGGGTGAGAGCCATGGGCCCGCGCTCGGAGCGACGGTTGATGGCTGCCCTCCTGGGGTGCCGTTAGAGGCGTCGATGATCCAACATTGGTTGGATTTGCGCAAACCTGGACAGAACAAATACACCACGCAGCGGCGTGAGGCCGATGAGGTGGAAATCCTGTCGGGTGTTTTTGAAGGTGTGACCACTGGGACGCCAATCCAGCTGATGATCCGCAACACGGATCAACGCAGCAAAGATTATTCCGAGATTATGGAGAAGTTCCGCCCCGGTCATGCGGATATTACGTATTGGCAGAAATACGGCATTCGTGATTATCGCGGTGGTGGGCGGAGTTCTGCGCGTGAAACGGCTGCGCGGGTTGCGGCAGGTGGAGTCGCGCGGGAAGCGTTGAAAGCTCTTGTTCCGTCGTTGGAAATCGTGGGCTGTATGGTTCAGATGGGGCCGCACCAGATTGACCGCGATGCTTGGGATTGGGATCAGATCAATCAGAACCCGTTTTGGACGCCTGACGCGAAGGCGGCGGCGGATTGGGCGGCGTATCTGGACGAATTGCGCAAGTCGGGCAATTCTGTTGGGGCTGTGATTGAGGTCGTGGCCAAAGGGGCGCCAGCGGGGCTGGGTGCGCCTGTGTATGGCAAGATTGATACGGATATTGCCACGGCAATGATGTCGATCAATGCCGTGAAAGGCGTTGAGATTGGTGCTGGTATGGGCGCGGCGAGCCTGACAGGTGAAGACAACGCCGACGAGATTTTCATGGGGAATGATGGGCAGCCTGTTTATTCGTCGAACCATGCGGGCGGTGTGCTCGGTGGGATCTCGACGGGGCAGGATTTGGTCTGTCGTTTTGCGGTTAAGCCGACGTCATCCATTCTGAAGCCGCGTCAGACGATCACGAAATCGGGGCAATCGGCGGAGATTATCACCAAGGGGCGGCATGATCCCTGTGTGGGGATCAGGGCGGTACCTGTGGGCGAAGCGATGATGGCCTGTGTAATTTTGGATCACGTGTTGCTGCATCGTGGGCAAATTGGTGAGAACCAAGGTAAAATCGGGTAAGCAGCCGCCCGTTGCGGCGGTGGAACTTGGATTTTTAGATCAAGAAAAAGGCTCGGGGTTTGTGATCCCCGAGCCTTTGTCGTTTCAGGTGTCGCTGGCGACTGGTGCTGCTGCCTCTTTGGGTGTGGCAGCCATAAGGGCCGTGTCCATCAATTCTTGGATCGCGGCTTTGTTGGGGTTTGCGACGATGCGACCGAGTTCTGCGTCGCCTTTCAAGACGATGAGGGTGGAGCGGCGTGGGATTTGGCGTGAGGTGGAGACTTCGTGGCGGCGGTATTCGTCAAAATCCACGCGGATGAAGGTGATGTTTTCGGCGTAAGCTGGGTTCTCGCTGATCAGCGCGCCGATTTGGCGTTTTTGCGCGGCGCAGGTGGTGCACCAATCTGTTGTATAATCGACGAGCAGCGTCTCGCCTGCTGCGAGGCGTTCGGCAATGAGGCCCGGTGTGTAGTCGAGGGTTTTTGTGTCTTCTGCGAAGACAGGGAATGCGGCGACGGTTGCGGCGAGTGCGAGGAAGGTTCTGCGAAGCATTTAGAGGGTCCTTTAATAAGTGACGGAGAGGATTTGCATCCATTCAGGCATGACCTGTAGGGCGTAGTATTCGAGTGTGTGATGGAATTTTGTAAGGATCATGACACCGACGGCAACGAAGACAACGCCGAGAATGGGTTTGGATTTGCTGGCGATTTTGCGCAGGGAGTCTTGGCGTGTTCTGATGGCCTCGCGGGTGCCATAGGCAAGGGCGAGGATGATGGTTGCCACGCCGATTGCGAAGGCGGTCATGATGCCTGTGACGCGCAAGAGGCTCTCGCCCTGTGACGCAAGGGCGATAGCACCGCCGAGGGTCGGGCCGATGCAGGGGGACCAGACCGCACCGAGAAGGACGCCGCCGAGGAGTTGGGGGGCTGGGCCTGATGTGGGGAGGTCGGACATGCCTGTGTCGGCGCGCGCGGCAAAACCAGCGGTGGCGGTCTCAAAGCGGGTGGCCAGCGGGGGTGTTACGAGGATTAGGCCAAAGCCGATCATAAGAACCGCGCCGATGTTGCCGAGGCGGGTTTCATCTAGGCCAATGGTGTGACCCAGTGTTGCGACGAAAAGGCCGAGAGCGACAAAGGAAATGCCCATGCCAGCGGCAAGGTAAAGCGGCCCGCGCTTGTCGTTGCTAGCGGCGGAGGCCAGAACGATGGGCAGGATCGGAAGGACGCAGGGGTTAATCAGCGTCAGTAGACCTGCGATATATGCGAAGAACAGTTCGATCATAAGGGCGGTTTGGCAGAACGGATGCGTTCTGTCAGCCCGCATGTCATCACAAGTGTGTCAGGTCTTTTGCCGTGACACTTGCACGGCGAAGATGCCTGCCATGACAATCAGGACGCCGATCACGTCGGTG
>CALLAV010000351.1 GCA_938001995.1 uncultured Amylibacter sp.
GAGTATTCCACATCCGGTGTGCCAGCAGGTGTTGCAGGTGATGATGTACTGGACGGCGGCGCAGGCAATGACAGCATTTCAGGGAATGGCGGCAACGACAGCATTCTTGGTGGTACTGGCAACGATACGATTGACGGTGGCACGGGCAATGACACGATCGCAGGTGGCGCGGACAACGATGTTATCACGGGTGGCGACGGGTTTGACACGTTTACCTTTGCGCCCGGTGACGGCGATGACATTATCACGGATTTCAACACAGGCACTGGACAAGACATTGGCGATGGCGATCAAACCAACAACGATTTCCTCGACCTAAGCGCCTATTACACAGGTCTGTCCGAACTGCGTGCGGATCTTGCGGATGACGGCATTCTAAACCAGTCTGTTGGTGATTTTTCTGACAATACAGCGATGGGTGGGTCTTTGACCCTCACGGGTGTTTCGGCCAGCGATCTGACCTTTGATAATACGAATGTGGCTTGTTTCGTAGAAGGCACGATGATCGACACACCTGATGGCCCCAAAGCGATTGAAGCGTTGGAGCGGGGTGATCTGGTTTTGACGCTCGACAATGGGGCACAGCCTGTGCGTTGGGTCGGATCACGCACCGTTGTTGGGCAAGATCATTTCGCCCCCATCCGTTTCGAAGTGGGCGCAATGGGCAACGACACGGCACTAGAGGTGTCGCCTCAACACCGCATGTTGGTTGAAGGCTGGCAAGCCGAGCTGTTGTTCGGTGCGGCAGAATTCCTAACCGCCGCCGTGCATTTGGTAAACGATAGCACCATCGTCCGCAGCCCGCGTGACAGCGTGACCTACGTGCATGTTCTGTTTGACGATCACCAAATTATCCGTGCGAACGGCGCATATTCCGAAAGCTTCTTGCCTTGTGGCTATGCCCTGCGCGGCGTTAGCGAAGCATCGCGTGATGAATTGGAAGCGTTGTTCCCAGAACTGTTCGTTGAAGGCGGTGTTGAGTATTCAACAGCACGTCCAACACTCAAAGCCTATGAGGCCAGTTTGTTGGCCGCTTAAGTCAAAACATCATGCAAGATTTAAAAGGGCTGCGCTGCGCGTGGCCCTTATTGTTTTATGTAACGGTTGATGACGCCCCTTTTTGCCTTAGGTCTTAGACAAACCTGACATGGGATGGCGTATCATGGCACGATCCTTCTTTTTAAAACCCGTTTGCCTTACTGCTTTGCTGGCTTTGGCCCCCCTTACCCCGCATGCAGAGGATTTTTCCACGATGACATTTGAAGATTTCGAAACGGGTGCTGATGACCGTTGGACCTATGTTGCTGATCAGGTGATGGGCGGCGTTTCAAATGGGCGGGCGGAAATGGTTCGGGATGGGGATGACGGGGCTGTTCGTCTGACTGGTACAGTCAGCACAGACAACAACGGCGGTTTCATACAAGTGCGCCATCGATTTGCAGGCGGCTTGCCCAAGGATTCAAAAGGGCTGCGGATTTCGGCCAAAGGCAATGGGCAAACTTATTATGTGTTTTTGCGAACCGAAGGTCTGTCGCGGGTTTGGCATTCGTACAGGTTTGCGTTTGATGTGCGGGCTGATTGGGCCGAGTTTGAGATGGATTTTGACCAATTCAAACAGTCGCACGATGGGATGCCCGCGACTTTTAAACCTGAAATTGTTAAAAGCATTGGGTTCGTGGCCTATGGCCGCGATCACGAAGCAGATCTAACCGTCCGTCATGTTGAAATTTACTAGCGCTTAAGTCCCCAAATACGCGCGCAGCACATCTGGGGGATTTTCCAGCAGATCTTTCGTATCTTGGGGCGTGTGCGCCACGCCTTCGGCCACCAGAACGGTTTGATCTGTGATCCACAGCGCGTCTTCGGGTTGGTGGGTGACCATGATCAGCGTGGCTTTGGCGCTTTGCACAATCTCGGCAACCAGATCCAGCATCTCGTGTTTCAGCGCAGGGCCAAGGGCGGCAAAAGGTTCGTCTAGCAACAAGATCGGCTTGTCACGTAACAACGCGCGCGCGATGGCAACGCGTTGTTGTTGACCACCTGACAGTTGTGCAGGTCGTTTCGTGCCTTGGCCCTTAAGCCCGACGCGGGACAGCGCGTCCTCTACGATTTGCCACTCTGACGCGGATAGGTGCAGGTTTGGGCGAATGCCAAGCCCGATATTTTGGGCGACGGTCAAGTGGGGGAACAGGTTGTGGTCTTGGAACAGCAACGTTACAGGGCGTTTTGCAGGATGCTCATTTGTGATGTCTGCGCCGTTCCACAGAATGCGCCCCGCATCGGGTGCTTTGAATCCTGCCAATGCGGACAAAAGTGTGGATTTACCGCCACCACTCGGGCCAAGCAGTGCGATTCTGTGACCTTCTTCGATCGACAGGTCTGCGGCCAAGGAAAAGGGACCGTGGGACAGGGTCACGTTATCGAATGTGATGGTCAAGGCGACCTCCGCGATCAAAGGCCCAGAACAGGGCAAGGGATGTGGCGACCAGCAATAGTGCTGTGCCTGCTGCTGCGTCCATCTGATAGGCGGCCATCAAACGATACATGGTCAGCGGTAACGTGGCAAAGTCGGGTGGCGCAAACAAGGCGATAACGCCAAGGTCGCCCATTGACAGCGCTGCGGACAGCCCCATTGCAAAACCAAGCCCGCGTTTTAGGCGCGGCCAGATCGCCAATCGGAAAAGTGTGAACCCTGTCATACCCAGTGATGCGCCAAGACGACCATAGTTCTGTTCCGCACGCGACAGGGCGGGCAGAATGATACGCAGCGCAAAAGGCAGCGACATGGTGGCGTTGACGGCAATGGTGACGGGCAGCGCCATCGCAAAGGGATCAAAGTATGGATTGATTAGGATGAACAGCCCCGTGCCAATAACAAAAGGCGACGCTGCGAGCGCGAGGAAGCCGATGGATTCAATCGCGGCCGCGGTGCGTTTCGACAAGGACGTAATGAGTGCGGCAAGAGCGGTTGCGAGCGTCGTAGCTATCAGCGCAGCGGGAATGGCGATAAGTAGGGAATTGATAAGGGAAGGCCAGACCTGAGACGGCAGCGACAAGAGTGGCGGCAGGCCCTTAAGGATAACCGATATCAAAGGCGCAAAGAGGAAGAAGGCAACAAGCAGCAAAAGGATTGTGTCAAAGGCACGGGTGCGCGGCTCTGTGCCATCCCAGCGTTTTGCAGGTTGATCAAGGCCAATGGCAAAGTCCGTAGGGCGAGCGATCTTAAGTGTGATCAGCGCAGTGATCGTGCACAACCCAAACTGGATCATCGCAAGGATCGCCGCTTTGGAGAGATCAAAGTCGAACCGCAGGGCTTGGTAGATTGCCAGTTCAACTGTGGTGGCGCGCGGGCCTCCACCAAGCGCGAGTGCCACTGCGAAAGAAGTGATGCACAACAAAAAGATCAAAAGGAATGCACCGGGGATCGTGCTAAATAGCATGGGGCGTTCCAACTGGCGGTTCACCTCGCCCGTGGAGAAGCCAAGCTGGGCAGCAAGGCGAAAGTGTTCGGACGGGATCGCAAGCCAGCCTTGCAGGATCAGCCGCGTGGCAAGAGGTAGGTTAAAGAACACATGGGCCAGAACAACACCTGTGAAGCCGTAGATGTTAAGCGGCTCTGCACCGAGCGCCTTTAGGCCGTCCGATATCAGACCAGAGCGCCCCCAGATAGCAACGATACCAAGAACTGCAACAATCGCTGGCAGAATAAAGGGTGCGCCAAGCAAGGAAACCATGATTTGGCGGCCGCGAAATTGGCGACGGGCCAGCGCGCGCGCTGTTGGGACCGCAATCAGCACGGACAGAGTTGCCGAGGTGAGCGCTTGCAAAATGGTGAATCGGATCGCCGCCCAATCCGCTGGGTTCAGGCCCTTTTGAAAGGTCGTTGTTGTGCCAACCGCAATCACGGTTCCCAACGTCAAGACCAGCAACAGCAAAAGTGCTGCGCCGCCTGTTATCACCTTAAACGGGGTTGTTGGGTTTTGATGGTTTGCCATTGCGCCCTTCTGTCAGATGCGCGTGCGAAAGTTTAGGGGTTTTACGCAGTATTGGCGAAAACTGGCTGCCCCAGCTTGAGTGGGACAGCCGTGTTGGTGTGTGCTTATTGGCTAAGCGCCGTCAGCCATTCCGCCAACGCTTCGTCGCGGATTTTTTCGGCGTCTGTGTCGGATACGATCAAACTGTCTACGGGAGTGATCAACGTTTCAAACCCTGCTGGCAGGCCTTCTTGCGGGAACTTCGCTGGGTACATCCAGTTGGTTGTCGGGATGATCGATTGAAAGCCATCTGACGTCATAAAGTCGAGGAATTTGTCCGACAATTCTGGTTGATCCGTTGACTTCAACTTCCCCGCCACTTCGATTTGCATGTAATGCCCTTCTGAAAAAGACGCAGCGGATTTTGTCGCGTCTTCTTCAGCGATAAGGTGATAGGCAGGGGAGGTCGTGTAAGACAGAACCATATCCGCTTCGCCCTCTAGGAACATGCCGTAGGCTTCGGACCAACCTTTGGTCACGGTCAGAATGCGGGGTGCGAGGGCTTCCCAAATTTGATCCGCCTTGTTCGGGTAGGCGGTTTTGACCCACATCAACAGGCCAAGACCCGGGGTTGAGGAGCGTGGATCTTGGATCACGATTTTCAGGTTCTCGTCCGCTTCAATCAATTCTTGAAAGCTACCAGGGACATTTTTCAGTTTGGTGTTGTCATAGACAAAAGCGAAATAACCCCAGTCGTAGGGCGCAAATGTGTCGTCGGTCCATTCCACAGGAACATCAAGGACAGATGGAGGCGTGGACAGGGTTGCGAATAGGCCCGTTGCCTTGGCACGCGCCGTTAGATTTGTGTCGAGGCCAAGCACGATGTCCGCGTCAGTACGCGCGCCTTCAAGTTGGACGCGTGACAGCAGTGATGCACCATCACCCGCCGCCACAAGTTGCAAATCGCATTCGCAAGTTGCTTCAAACGCTTTTTCCACAGCGGGGCCGGGACCCCAATCTGTGACAAAGCTGTCGTAGGTGTAAACGGTGAGAACGGGTTTGTCTTGTGCCACTGCAGTGGTGGCAGTTAGAGCAAGGCCCGCAGCGAGGATAAGGTTTTTCATAAGTCACATTCCTTAGTTTGCTACAGACGGGTGGCAGGTTTTGGAATGTGTCCAGACCTTCCCTCCGCCGGTATGATCCGGTTCAGGTTCGACGGGTCACGCAGATGCGTATCTCAGGCCGTAGAGCTGGCCCCCCCGAGGTAAGCAAAGATGTAGCGGGGGGCGTGGGCGTTGGCAAGGGGTGGTATTTGTGAACTGTGTTCAGAAAAGGTATTGACTTAATGAACGCGGTTCACGTATGGTTTGAACATCGTTCATTTAGAGGTAGTCTTATGCTTATTCGAACAACAACTTTTGCGCTGGCAGGTTTGCTGGTTGTTTCACAGGCTTCAGCAGATTCACTGCGCCATTCAGGGCAGGCGGTGAACCATTCCGCACGCGCAGGCAGTCATGCGTCTGTGGCTGTCGCTGAAACCGTTGCCAGCGTTTTGGCTGTGCCACTTGTTGTGGGTGGCGGCGCGCTTGTGGTTACTGGGGCGGCGCTCTCTACGGCGGGGAGTGCGTCTGTTCAGGCAGGCTCGGACGTTTTGGACAAGACGGCTCCGCGTCAAAAGACCAAACGTGTTGTGCGCGCGAACCCAGCGCCGCGCCTGGATTAAGCCATGATCAAACAGATTTTATGTGCGGCGGCGCTGGGCGTGGCCTGTTTCACCGCGCCTGATGTTCAGGCGGGCAGTACGGCAGCAGCAAATGCAGTCTTACCAAAGGCGCAGGTGGCGCAGTTTTCGGATCGCGTGCAACAGGTCTTGGCAAAGAACGGCGCGCAGGTGGCGATTGTGTCCCGCATGGGCCGTGATCCGCGTGAAATGCCAGAGGGGATCAAATACACCCATGTGGCGTTCTGGGTGTTTTCCGAAATTACGGGACCCGATGGGGCTAAAGGCACAGGGTATCGTGCGTATAATTTGTATCAGGACGCGAACAAATCATCGCGCAGTTTTCTGCTACAGGACAGCCCAGCAGATTTCTTTGCGGGCGCGCAGCGGCTCGATTCTGGGATAATCATTCCTGATAAGCGGTTGCAGAAAAAGCTGTTGGCGGTGATTGCCAGCCCGACGTTTAAGGCGTTGCACAATCGGCGGTATTCGGTGTTGTCGAACCCGCACAGCCCCCAGTTTCAGAATTGCACTGAGCATCTGATGGATGTGATGATGGCGAGCTTGTATGGAACGCGGGACAAAGCGCAAATCAAGGCGAACATGGCTGCGCATTTTGAGCCGTCAGTTATCAAAGTTAGCGATCAAAAGCGCGCTTGGGCCCCTGTGTTGTCCCAAGCGTTAACCACGCGAGATCACGGGGATCAGATTAAGACGGCGACGTTTGGTTCCATCGCGGCGTTTATGAAGCAGCACAAACTGGCGAAACATGTGCTGCGCATTACGCCAAAGCGGGTGTCGCGGTATTAAGCGAGCATCGCGTCGAGTTTCGCGGCTGAGATGAAATCAACCTCTGACAGGCGGTCCGCTTCATGGGTTGTGTAGGTGATGGTGCAATATCCCCAGCCAAACGCGATATCCGCGTGGTGGCCCGTTTGGTCAGATAGGAACGCGGCGGCGTTTGCGGTGTAGGTGGCTTTGGCAAAGCCTTTGAACGTGAAACGGCGGGTAATGGATTTGCCGTCAACGGATTCTGTCCAATCTGGGTGGAGGGATTGGCGCAGGGCTGCAATATCCTCGGGGGAAAGTTCAGGGGGATTAGCGGAACAGGTGGTCATTTTGAGGGGTCCGATTTTGAGTATTTTCGCAAAGAAGAAGCTGAGGGGCGGTGGCCCTATGCGGCTTTTGGTTCGTAAAGCGGCGCATGAAGGCCGAGGGATTGCGCGGTGCGGATATCTGCAATGAGGTCGCGATTGGCAGCGTCGAACAGTTGGTCGGCGCTTTCGAGCACGAAGTAGACCGGTTGGTGAATGTCGATGCGGTAGGGCGTGCGCAGAATGTCGATCACGTCAAAGGGCTTTTTCAACGGTGTGTCGCTGGTGGCGTGGAGAAGTTCCGTCGGGGAGGAGGCGAGGCCAGAGCCGAGTGCTTTGATCCCATCGCTGGTTTTGATCAGGCCAAATTCGATGGTGAACCAATAGAGGCGGATCAGCCAACTGTAATCGGATGTGTCCGCCTTTAGGC
>CALLAV010000352.1 GCA_938001995.1 uncultured Amylibacter sp.
CATTCGCAAAGAAGAAGAGGCGATGATCATCCGCGAAAGCCGCATTCATCTGGCGCTGTATTTGGCGATCATTCTTGCCTCCGTCGTTACTGGCACTTGGGTCGCGCTAACGTTTTGGGTGCTGCCGCTGTTGCTGACCAAGCCTGTGCATCAGTTGCAGAACACGATCGAGCATCTGGGATTGAGCCATGAGGATGATATTCTGGAAAACACGCGCTCCACGCGCACGAATGCTGTGATGCGGTGGTTGTGCTGGCAGATGCCGTACCACACGGCGCACCATATTTTCCCGTCTGTGCCATTTTGGAAACTACGGGAGTTGAACGCCAAGATCGAAGGCAATGCTGGCGAAGTACACCGTATGGGTTGGATCGAATTTCAGATTGAAGTGATACAGAAATTGCGTGCCAAGGATGAAGGCCAATATCCGATGAACGAGGTTTGGGTCATTCCACGCTCTGGTGGGCGCAGTATGCGGATGCAGGCCGAGGGGTAATCTGATGGCGCGTGCTTTGAAAACATACACCTCGCTTTGGGCGATGCAGCCTCATGATCAAACAGGCGTGAAACTGCCTTATGATCAGGTTGTCGAAATGGTGGCGGGTGCTGGGTATGACGGCATGGCCATTGATCTGGGCGCGGGGGATGTGGCACAGGCGTATGAAGTGCAGCCATTGATGGCAGCGGCGGGTTTGATGCCGTTGATTGTCGCGTTTCCCAAAACGGTAGAGAGCCTGCGCGATACACTTAAAATGGCGAAGGATTTTGGGTCGCCGTTTGTGGATGTGATCGGTCAAGTGATGCCGCTGTCTGTGGACGGGATGATCCCTGTCATTCGCAAGTGGATTGAGATGTCCGAGGAAGAAGGGATGCCGATCCAGTTCGAGGCGCATCGGAACTGTATCACGAATGATCTTTATTCGACGTTGTGTTTGCTGGATGCCATCCCTGAAATGCGCATGTGCGCGGACCTGAGCCACTATGTAGTGGATCGCGAATTTTGGTATCCCTTGAGCGAGCGGGACATGGGGTTGATGAGCCGTATTCTGGAACGCTCGGACAGTTTTCAAGGTCGCGTGGCGAGCCGCCAGCAGATTCAGTTGCAACTTGATTTCCCGCAGAACCAGAAATGGGTGGAGTTGTTTCAGGGCTGGTGGCGTGAAGGTTTGGAAGGCTGGCGGGCGCGCAATGAAAGCGGCGACTGTGTGTTTCTGTGCGAACTTGGGCCACCTGAATACGCGATGACGGGACCTGATGGGAAAGAGATGTCAAACCGCTGGGAAGAGGCGTTAGTCATCAAGGGCTGGATCGAGGAGATGTGGGCCGAAATGGAATTAGCTGACACGTAAATGTGCCATGACCCAGAGCGGTTGGCTGCGGGGTCATGGCAATACTCGTTACAGATACAAAAGGCGGCGGAATGTTAAAGCGCCGCCATGCAAACAGCTGTATCAATCAAATACACGCATAAGGCGAGTTATCCAATGGGCACACCATCTTTGCGGCGCACTGTGACAATTGCGGAACGGGGAACCGAATTACCGCCGTTGGGGAAATGGCTGTTGCCCCGCTCGCCCGGGTGCTGAATGCCAACGAATGCCGTTTTGCGATCTGCTGACCATGTGATCCCCGTAATTTCACATTCATTCGGTCCGGTCATAAAGCGGCGAATTTCGCCTGTGACGGGATCACCAACCAGCATTTGGTTGTTGCCCATGCCTGCAAAATCGCCTTCGTTTTTGTAGTTCCCGTCGGTTTGAATCCACAACAGGCCTTTGGAATCAAACGAAATTCCGTCAGGTGAGTTGAACATGTTGCCTGCATTGATGTTAGGCGATCCTGCATATTCGTCGTCGTGAACCTCTGGATTGCCAGCCAGCGCAAAGATGTCCCAGCTAAAGCCTGTGGCCGCATGGTCCTGCATGTCAGGAACCCAGCGCACGATCTGACCATAGTGGTTTTCGGCCCGCGGGTTCGCAGGATTAACGGATGTATCATCTCCGCCCGCGTTCGGTTTCTTGCCACGGTTTTTGTTGTTGGTCAGTGCCACATAGGTTTCGACACGTGTCGGGTTGGATGTGACCCATTCGGGACGGTCCATTGTTGTCGCGTTCACCGCCGAGGCAGCTTGGCGTGTGTGGATGCAGATGGCTGCATTGGACATACCCGTTGTTTCAGTGGTCAGGGGGAGCCATTTGCCGCGTTGATCAGCGTTGAATTTTGCCACGTAAAGCGTGCCGTCCGTTAGCAGATCATCCGTGTCGCCGCCTTCTGCATAGAACCCATTCGAGACGTATTTATAAAGATATTCGCCGCGCTCATCATCGCCCATATAAACCACGATGCGTCCGTCCGCTGCAATTTGGACATCGGCGTTTTCGTGTTTGAAACGGCCAAGGGCTGTGTGCTTTTTCGGCGTTGATGTCGGGTCAGACGGGTCGATTTCCACGATGTATCCCGCGCGGTTCGGCTCGTTCGGGGTTTTCGAGACATCAAAGCGGTCGTCAATTTTTGCCCAACCATAGCCCCAATCAGATTTGCCAATGCCGTAGCGTTTAAGTTGGGGGTTAATCTCAAAGGTCTCATCTGAAGAAGAGAAGTAGCCGTTGAAGTTTTCCTCGCATGCCAGATAAGTGCCCCACGGTGTTTCCCCGTTGCCGCAGTTGTTCCATGTGCCTTTGGTCCGCGTGCCCGTTGGATCGGCAGCGGTTTTCAGCAGGTCGTGCCCAGCGGCAGGGCCTGTGATGTCCATGTCGGTATCGGGTGTGAT